>JABXHP010000190.1 GCA_013373575.1 Oceanospirillaceae bacterium
CTCCTCAACGAGCTGTTGGGCGTGACTCTCCGCGAGCTTTGCTTTGAGTCGATCTGTTCTAGAGCGGATAGCGAAACCGAGAATCATTATAAGTAGTGTGATGCCCGCAAGGCTTCCAGCTCTTATTAGAAACTTAGCGTCTTCCCAGATTTGCATCGGCCTGTTGACTAGTATTGCGTCAGACGGCAGCGCATCTCGACTGATATTCCAGCGTTTCAGTGTTGGGTAGTCTGCCAACACCGATGTCATAGAAAGTACTGGATCGTATGTTCCGGCAAGCAGATTACCAATGATTTGCCCGGTCTTTTCAGACCCGACGACAATACCAGCTATTGCCCCAGTCCCTATATAGGATCCGTACGAAGAAAAAATGGGTCGGTTGGCTGAGTCACTCAGCTCGGCGGCGAATTGGGCAGAGTCCCGTAGCTCCTGATTCGCATCAACGGGTACCCCTTTGTGGTAGATCACGGTATCCGCTGGAAGATCCGCTACCTTTTTAAGATACTCCGCGAACGTGTAACCCGTGCCCCAAAGCTCTACCGCAATATTGTCGCTAATACGGGCAAGCTTCTCCTGCTGTCGTTTTTGGTCCCTGTGTCCAGACAATAGGATGATGCGGCGGGTGTTTGGAAACAGAGTTTGAACAAGGTGGACCTCATGCTCCTCAGGTTGATCATTTTTAAGCGTACGAGGCGTTCCGTTCTTGTACTCGATTATCTCGCTGTTGCTTACCCGGTACTTGATAGAGCCCGGCAGAATTTGATCGTGATGGTTTGACACTAGGGTTCTCGCGAAGCCACCCGCGAACACCACACGCTCAATTGCTAAATTATGGTATTTGGAGTTTAGATGAGCTATCCAGCTATTGGGGTTGAAGTCAGTTATCAGTGGTGCAAATGAGAGATCTTCTCGAAAGATCACAAGATTTTCGTTTTCGCTGGCAATCTTGGCTATTTCAGTGTCGATTGTGGTCAGCCAAGAGTCAGCCACCACGCCAGAGCTAACAAATAGCACATTGTCTGCATATGATAAGCGAGGCAGTCCAATTAGTAATGCACTCAGGATGAGGCCGTAGAAAAATTCTAGATTTATCTTTCCACAACGGACCTTAGCTATGCTTTCTGACATCAGCATTCTTTCGTTACCTGTATCGGTTATTCTTGTGAGTTGGCAACTTTGAGAGCTCTCTCTGGGGCTATAAGTGAATTCGCGCAGGCTACGCGTGGGGAGGGGCTCAGCCAATCATGCCAGATTGATTGATTAGCTTAAGCCGCGCTTCCAGGGGCTTCATCATTGTAGCTTCAGTCTTTTACGCTATGTAGCTTAGCACTGGCTCAGGTTAAAGTATCTAGAACTAACACCTAAATCTTTTGCCGCAACACGCTAAGAAACAAGAGACCTTGATCACCATCAGCGAGCCAAGTAGATTAACGCTATCTCGACTAGCGCATCTTCCATCGTGAATGCGTAGCATGGTCGATAGCGGATACGGTTTATGGCCGTTCCTCGGTTTCGGATACTGCGGTTCGATGATGGACTCCAGGCGCTCCCGCGGAATCAACTTGTCCATGCAGCCCAGGACGATCTCTTTGTCTGTGCGCCGCCGCTTCTGATTCAACTCGCTAATAGCGAAGGTCAGTTAGTGATCCATCAGTAATCTTGACTAGAGGAGGATGCTCTCGATTGTCTCAGGTCGCAGGACATCTTCGCAATTTCCTTAGGAAAGCCAAAATGCAATCTGATTTGTAGTGAGCCATCGCAATCATTATCACTGCAAATCCCCGTGCTTCGGATGACCTAAGTCGTGTCGCTGCGCATTACATATTAGGCCCATAGATCAGACACACAGACGAGGATAGCTTTTGAAGCGCATAGCGATTTTTGCAGATGTTCAGAACATCTACTATACAACGCGGCACACCTTTAACCGGCAGTTTAATTACAGGCTACTCTGGCAGCGCATTGCTGAACTTGGCACTATCCACATCGCCAACGCTTATGCGATTGACCGAGGCGATCCGCAGCAACAGAAGTTTCAAACCGCTCTTCGTCACATTGGCTTTGAGGTCAAACTCAAACCCTATATTCAACGTTTGGACGGATCATCTAAGGGCGACTGGGATGTGGGTATTACTATCGACGCGCTTCTATGTGCAGAGCAGGTGGATGAGGTGGTGTTACTCTCGGGCGATGGAGATTTTGATCTACTGCTGCAGACACTGAGGCAGCGATATGATGTCTCTAGCCATTTGTTCAGCGTTGCGGAACTGACAGCAAAAAGCCTTATAAATAGCGCCGATCGCTGGACAGAGATTGATGGAACACTACTTCAATAGCGGTCTGGCAAACTAGGGTTAGGCGTTTATCGTACCGATACCCAGCGCTAACGGGAAACATGTCTATATTTTGGCCACAGGAAACTCGTGTGAATCAGATCAATCCCACGAAATTGCTGCACAGTAAATGGACCGCAATGATACCGAAAAATAAAGAGAAACATTTCCTTGTCACTGAGGTTGAATTCGATGAAGAGAGGGTCGTCGTAAGTTGCACTTTGGAAGCAGTTATGAGTAAACGAGCCATA
>JABXHP010000391.1 GCA_013373575.1 Oceanospirillaceae bacterium
GCAAGATAACTCGGCTCAACGGGTTTGCTTACGAACCCCGCCGCTCCCATTGACTTGGCTCGCTCTTTGATCTCATCTGTTGCAAAGGCACTGAGAAAGATAACTGGAATATCTTTGGTCATGGAGAGCTTTGACGTCATATCAGCGAGCTCGAAACCATTCATATTCGGCATATTCAGGTCGAGTAGTATCAAGTCGGGTTGTTTCTTTATGGCGAGTTCAAACCCAACATCGGGGTCAATTGCAAATATCAGATTGTAGTCCTCCCCCAGCCCATCCTTAAGGTGTGCCAGGGTGAAACTATCATCATCGATACAAAGCAACGTTCGCTTAGTCATTTACACTTCGCCCTCTAAGTCATCACTGGAAGGTTTATTTCTAACGGCTACTCTAGCTGTAGCTTACGTCAAAACCTTTGTACTTAATCCTGCTGGAGATAACAAGAACCACGTACTGTATAAGCGTAGATCAAAAATGGGGAAATCCAATTTAAATCAGCCAGATAAAACGTGAAGAACCGTTACAGGACCGAATTGCTATGGAGATGTGAATGGTGCCCCGGACCGGACTCGAACCGGTACACTCGTTAGAGCGGGAGATTTTAAGTCTCCTGTGTCTACCAATTTCACCACCAGGGCAGATGGGGTGTTTCAAAGAAGGCAGTATTGTCTTGATCTCGTCGGGTATTGTCAATGGAAAACATAGGCTTATGCAAGAATACTACCCGCTGAATAAAATTTGCCGCTGTTTGCAACAAATTCATTAGCAAACAAAAGCTTTTAGGCTAGTTCAAAATACCATAAGACAGTTGCGCCGACTGAGACTGCCGCGACCATGGCTCAGTATTGAGTCGTCTAACCTAGAGTTAAGCTCGCTTTACGCTTCAGAGGTTAACCCGTCATGCTCAACATCAAAATCCACTGTTTCCCTGCCGGGACAATTATTCCCCCTCATCCGCACAACCACACACAGTTTTGCATTCTTCTTTCGGGCGCAATGGTTCAATGGACTGCTGAGCTAGAGCGCTCTGTAAGCGGAACCTACTACCGTTGCGGAAACGTTTGGCTCGTCAAAGGGTCAAGTGTTCACAGTGCCGCCATATTGCAAAAGTCGTACCTTGTGACAATTGCATTGGGTCGCAGAAGCGGACACCTGAAACGCAAACTCGGAGCTGCCGTGCTATCAATTTTGGCCATCAGCGCTGCCAGAGCCTGTGATTATGGGTTTGAGGAGTTCGAAAGAGATAGAGCCACAAACCTACGTTTAGACGTTCCAGACTGCTTCTTTGAGCAGCTTGAAAGCGCTGCCGCTGGCGGCGATACTCAGGCACAGCTCGAGCTCGGGATAAGTTATATGGAGGGCTACAGTAAGGAGCCGAGCGATAAAATTCTAGGTCCCTATTGGATAAAAAAGGCGATGGAACAGGGCCATCCGAGCGCGAACTCTATTCTTGACTCGTATATGGAGGATTATAGCTGCTAATCTGGGGTTTCAATTGAACTATATTCACGTTACTTTAGTCGTAGACCATTCAGGTTTATCAGTTGGTGCGTATATTGCTGCAGTGGATACTGCAGCAGACACTTTAACAAGTGCAAAGCGCCTAAATAGTGGCAAAACAGATAATAACGCTAGTATTGATAACCTATGCTGCAACTAAAGCTCAATAACAAGTGCATACAGGGCGAGAGAGTGACGCTCGAGCTTCTGTTTAACAATCTCTCAGGTTTAGGGTTCGCCAAGAGCCACCCAAATTGGCAACTCACCTTTGACGAATATCTAGAGACAGTCTCTGGGTTATTGCATCTAAAGCTACGCAGCGGTACCCGCTTAACGCTAAGTTTACCTGAGACCGGAGAGATTTTGGCTGAGTCATCTGTGGGCAAAGAGCTACGCCATTAACTTCCGTTTGCAGCCCCCCCCCCCGATTTACATCATCTATAACCACCAATACGCATCCAACAACGTCGCGGTGCTTACACAAACTAGTAATCTGTTCGTTGAAGGTCGTTTAACTCGCAGCGAGATTGCCGACTATTGTTGAGGGCGAATGGCAGAGATGACCAGCATAGTCACTGGCAAATGGCCCTAACAGCGTATAAAAAAGCCAGCTTTTGCAAGCTGGCTAGAATCACGCTGCTCAATTAAGAGCGAATAGTGAAAAATTCAAAACACTGTCCCTAAACCAAGAGTAGCTCATATCCTCAGAAGCGCAAAGATTAGCGAGGATATACTTTGTTGAAGAGTCTTTTTGAGACTGACGGCTCCCTGCAAATGCACCGGAAACGCAACGGGTAGTGCGACCTTTAGAACGGCTGCCGATCACGGCACTTTCAGCACCTGGCTATATTAAGGAGCAGCATTCACTCGGCTGAACATATAAGAGAGGAAATGGAGGCGAGCACCGGAGTCGAACCGGCCTAATACAGATTTGCAATCTGTTGCATCACCGCTCTGCCAACTCGCCATTTCCTGATTTGAAGTGGAGCGGGATATCGGGCTCGAACCGACGACCTATACCTTGGCAAGGTATCGCTCTACCAACTGAGCTAATCCCGCACTTCGTCAAGAGGAGCGTATTATAGAGCGCACAGATTTAGAGTCAATGCGTTTTTACAATTATTTTTGTATAAAAATTAACCACTTAGAAATTGAGCTTTCAGATATCTTCACTCAAGTGTGGCCAGGCAGCACGCAGGTATACAAACATTGACCAGAGCGTCAACACTGTTGCCGCATAGAGGGCAGCGATACCGAACCAAGCCAACCCGCTTCCGGGTATCGCTCCAAGCAAGACTAGAATAGCCAGCATCTGCAGTGTAGTTTTGATCTTACCAATATTAGAGACAGCCACTTGGGTTCTTGAGCCCATTTCAGCCATCCACTCTCGCAGAGCTGAAATGACAATTTCACGGCCTATAATCACAATTGCTGGCGCTGCTGTTAGTACAGGCCAGGTCTGCAGCTCGCGGCTGTAGGTATCTACCAGTACAACCAGTGCGGCCGCAACGATCAGTTTGTCAGCAACCGGATCCAAAAACGCGCCGAAAGGGCTGGTCTGCTCTAGCTTTCTTGCTAGGTAGCCATCAAACCAGTCAGTTACAGCGGCCAGTGCAAAGAGCGCCGCGGCAAATAGGCGCGCCTCTTCGATGGGTAAATAGTAAACAACGACGAATACTGGAATTAGCAGGATACGAAGCAGCGTTAAGATATTGGGTATTTTCATCAGTATCCATTAATCCCGTGGTTCGGGGTGTAAAGCGAAATAGATCGTCTGAGCGAGACTTCTGCTAATAGTAGAGACTTTTGCGATTTCTTCAACACTGGCGGACTCAACACCTTTGGCGCTGCCGAAATGATTTAACAGGGCTCGACGCCTCTTCGGACCTACACCCTCAATCCCCTCCAGCAGAGACTGATTGCGCGCTTTCGCGCGGCGAGCACGGTGTCCAGTTATGGCAAAGCGATGCGCCTCATCACGGATATGTTGCAGAAGGTGGAGCGCAAGACTGTCCGACTGAAGAATATTTTCAGCCCCGCTCTCCCCTTCAATAAGCACCTCAAAACCTGCTTTACGTGTTGGCCCTTTGGCAATACCTATCACCCTCACCTCTTTGAGCCCCAAAGTTCCGAGCACATTCATCGCCTGTGCAACTTGCCCCTTTCCGCCGTCGATAACTAGCAGATCAGGTAGCAGAGCCTCCTCTTTCTGCAGCCGCCCATAACGCCGTTCCAGGGCTTGGTGCATTGCCGCGTAATCATCCCCACCGGTGATACCCTCTATATTGAACTTGCGATAATCCCGTTTGAGGGGGCCGTTTCGATCGAACACCACGCAGGAGGCGACAGTTGCCTCGCCACTGCTGTGACTTATATCGAAACACTCAAGGCGCGCCGGCAACTCTTCAAGCTGCAACGCCTCCTGTAGTGCCAAAAAACGGTTATACATATTTTGCTTGTTTGCCAGTTGTGCGCTTAGGTTCTGCTCAGCATTTGTCAGCGCAAGGCGCTGCCATGCAGCGCGCTCTCCACGCACACTAGCGCTTAGCTGCACCTTAGATCCACGCTGTTCAGAGAGCGCATGGGCTAGCGTCTCCTCGATATCAAGTGCCTCAGTGGTGATTATGCTAGCGGGAATCTCGCGACCACCTGCAAGATAGAACTGCGCAACAAAGGCGCTTAGAACCTCGGCCGCACTCTCCTCAATAGAGACCCGGGGGTGGTAGACGCGCGAGCCGATCACCCGTCCTTGGCGTACAAACAGCGCATGCACACAGACGCCTCCTGGTTTTACCGCGCAACCGAAGACGTCAGCATCGCCCTTCTGCCCACTTACAAACTGCTGCTCCTGTACATGACGCAGCTTCTGCAATTGATCTCTGAGTTCTGCAGCTCGCTCAAACTCTAAATTTGCAGCCGCCTCATCCATCTGTTGGCCCAACTCTGCCAGCACAGCTGGGTTTTTGCCCTCAAGGAACATTTTGGTGTGGCGCACATCGCGGGCATAGTCCTCATCTGAGACTAGGCCGACACAAGGGCCTGAACAGCGCTCAATTTGGTACTGTAGACAAGGGCGAGAGCGGTTACGGAATTGGGTATCATCGCACTGGCGCACCTTAAAAAGCTTCTGCAATAGGTTAAGGCTATCTCTTACGACCAAACCACTTGGGAATGGCCCGAACAGGCGCCCCTTGCGGGTGCTCTTGCCACGCTGGAAGCGCACAGCGGGGTGCGACTCTGCATCAGTGACCAGGATATAGGGGTAGGACTTATCATCTCTAAGTAAAATGTTGTACGGCGGGCGGTGATTCTTGATGAGGTTCTGTTCAAGTAGTAGAGCCTCTGTTTCACTGCCGGTTACCGTCACCTCGATGTTGGCAATCTTGGAGACCAACGCCTGGGTTTTGATGGTTAAGCCCGTGCCACGAAAATAGGAACTCACCCGATTTTTCAGGTTACGCGCCTTACCGACGTATAGCAGTTCGCCGGCGCTGTCATACATCTGATAACAGCCGGGTCTCTGGGTTAGAGAGCTGAGAAAGGCTTTGGCATCAAATTCCTGACTCAAGGCTACCTCAGCTAGAACGCGTGGCTTGCATGTAAAGATGCGTCGCCTGTTGGTGCATTTCGTTCAGGTCATCACGCGTGTCATCGGTAATGCCGGCGCCACGTGACAGAGATACCTCCAGATAGGCACCAATCTGCGCATAGTGGTATAGCCTATCGTCAAAACTGTTGCTCCGCTTCATCTTCGAAAGCGCGATATGTGCACCGTTCATCAGTATGATATTGATATCTGTGTCGGCCAGCATAGGATCGCGCGTTGTTCGTTGGTTGCGCAATTCGCTCGCCGCTTCTTCCGCTTGACGCTTGGTCAAAGGGGGCATGCTTAAACTCCTAATGAAAATTCAGCCGACACTATAAATGAATTGGTCAAATCTACCAATTGCCCTATTGCTGGGCGACTGCCATAGTTGAGGGCTAGGGGATCCGATCCTGTCTAATTGAGGAGTCATGTGTCAATTCCAGCTCATATCCGCTTACGTCTGCAGCTAGAGTGGCTTAGAGAGGCTCCTAATCTTGCGTGCGCCTCAGATCTGGCACCACCCGAAGGTCTATTTAAGCTCGACTCTAAACCCCACGCGGAGGTTTGCCTAACGGCTCGCAGGCTCGGCTTGCAGTTTGAAGAGCTGATTAGAGTTTGTCTTCAAAATAATCCGCAAGTAACTGATTTAGAGGCAAACATACCGGTCAGGTCTGAAAAGGTAACACTGGGAGAAGCAGATCTTCTGTTGCAGTTTAGGCAACAGTGGTGGCACCTTGAGCTTGCGCTAAAGTTCTACCTCAGGCAGCCCAATATCGATGGCCTGGCTGGCTACTTTGGACCCAATCGACGTGACCGTTTCGATCTGAAATGGCAGCACATGACCAACCACCAATGTAATATTCTTTCCCACGCCAGTGCAAAGCCTATTCTCGAGCAACGGAATATAGATAGGCTCAATCGCGCCATCCTTATAAAAGGTTGGTTGTTTCAACATCCAGATGATCCACGCACAGACGAGCCCTTCCCCATCAATAAGCACCATCAGCGCGGCTGGTGGGTGCGCCAGAGTGAAGTTGATCACTGGCTCAAAGAGCAGCCAGCTAATGCGCAGTATCTGATTGTGGAGAAGCCCTACTGGCTCTATCCACTGCAGGCGATAGCCAAACCCTCAATAGATTGCCAACAACTGAAACGCTATCTAGCGAAGCGCGTTTTTCCAACTCAGGTTTGGGTAGTCTTGGGGCAAGGTGTATCGCGACAGCTTATTAGCCGAGGCTATGTTGTCAGCGATCGCTGGGAAAGCTCAGATGGCTAATCTTACCCCACATATCTTGATGCTGCTCTGGGCTGCACTTGTTGCCTCATCGTTTCCTGTCGCTGCGTTATTCAACCCCGAGCTCTCTGCCTCACTATTAGTCGGAATTCGATTTCTACTGGCGGGGCTATTGATGTGGCTATTCAAGCCGCAGAGCCTGCGTCTCAACCCACGCGCTTGGCTGAGTTATGGCGTACTGGGTACTCTTTTAGCAGGAAACTTCGTAATCATGTTTGTAGCGCTGCGTTATGCGCAACCGTTGAACCTTGCGGCCATCTACATCTGTCTCCCACTCATTGCTTACCTCCTAGCGGCACTCCTTAAGATGGAGAGTTTGCGTTTGAGCCGCTTGCTACTGCTGTTTATCGTCGGCTTGGCAGCACTGGTTATTCTTGGTCGAGCGGAGCTTGAACAGTTTAGGCGTCTTGAGTTTGGTTTCGGTGAGCAGATCTACCTTCTAGCCTGCCTGATGGCAGCAGCCTATAACACGCTCTCGCGTTATGTCACCGATCAGCAGTGGGTTGCATCCGATCCCTACCTTACAACCTGCTTTAGCCTTCTTGCTGGTGGTGCCTTGATAATGCTCCCCGACCTTGTAAGCAGTGATCTAACTCAATTCGCGGCCAACTTTACCCTAAGCGATGGTGTTGCACTGGGCTACCTTACGCTGTTTACGTCGCTGATAACTTTTTGGCTGTTACAGATATGCGCTCTAAAACTCAAACCAAGCATGCTTTCTGCCTACAGCTATCAAACCCCGCTGCTCTATCTACTGGCCGAACTGGCGCTTGGTATCACTCCTTGGCAACCCGCTTACTTGCTCGCAATAGCACTACTGCTGCTCGGGTTTTACAGCCTGGCTAAACAGCCTGATTAAGTTTTAGTGTTGCAAGATCTGATTATATGACCCACAAAAAAGGCCGCTTGCGCGACCTTTTGAATGTTCCCTAGGGAGTATTTGGAGCTTACTGACCCGCTTTCGCTGCATCCGCTGCGATAGACTTCTTCAGTAGACGAATACCGATGAAAGTCATTGCCAGCATGGCCGCTACGATAGCGATGCTTGGTGCAAAAGAGATGAGGCTGTATTTATCGATGCCTGCCATGATTGATACTCCTGTAGGGGTTCAAAATTAACTTGGCGCGCATTCTATTTACTGATCCAGATCAATGCAAGCGGTTATTTATTGACCAATAGTCTAGCTTAGTTGCGCTGCAGGCGCTTAAGCAACGAGCTGGTATCCCAGCGATTGCCGCCCAATGCTTGGACATCAGCGTAGAATTGATCAACCAACGCTGTTACCGGAAGCTGGGCACCGTTGTTGCGCGCCTCGTCCAGCACAATTCCCAAATCCTTGCGCATCCAATCTACAGCAAAGCCATAGTCATAATGGTCTTCAATCATGGTTTTATGGCGATTAACCATCTGCCACGAACCTGCGGCACCGTGCTGAATAACATCAATCACAGCGGCTACATCCATACCCGACTTCTGTCCGAAATGGATCGCTTCAGCGAGCCCCTGAACGAGGCCAGCGATGCAGATTTGATTCATCATCTTGGCCAACTGCCCACTGCCTACCTCGCCCAGCAGACTGTGAGACTTGGCATAAGCATCGATTACTGTTGACACTTTTTCGTACACGCCTGCATCGCCACCGATCATGATGCTGAGAACGCCATTCTCTGCACCCGCCTGACCACCGGAGACCGGCGCATCGAGAAAACTCAACCCTCTCTCAGAACAGGCCGCACTGAGTGTTCTCGCTGCCTCAGCAGAAGCCGTTGTGTGATCAACAAGTATTGCACCGGCCTGCATGCCGCCTAAGACTCCCTGCTCGCCGGTTGTTACTTGGTAGAGGTCTTGATCGTTACCGACACAGACAAATACGATTTCAGCCGTGGCAGCTGCCTCGGCCGGCGTCGCTGCGCTACTACCGCCGTAGGTATCCACCCAAGCTTGCGCCTTTGCCGCCGTGCGGTTGTAAACGCATACCTGATGACCCGCCTTCTGTAAGTGACCCGCCATTGGGTAACCCATCGTACCTAAACCAATAAACGCAAGCTTTGCCATGTTAGTTTTTCACCTTATGATTA
>JABXHP010000038.1 GCA_013373575.1 Oceanospirillaceae bacterium
TGACGGCCGCCGCATCCATCAATGAGCCGCGCCCATGCTGTAGCCGCTCGCAATGGCGCACCTGACGAATGAGGTCATCGCTATTTTCAGCCTTCGCAAAGAGTGTCAGCAAGGCAGCCAGCAGCGCTGCCGATGAGCCCATCCCAGCTCCTATAGGTATGTCTGAAATTATCTCAACCTTGCCTCGGGGCAGCTGTTTTATCTCCCCGAGAAGATGCGCCATCTCGACTGTGTAGAAGACCAACTCTGCTGGGCGGCTGAGTATTTCGGTGATAGAACGTTCACCCTTAAGGTACGCCTCAAAGGCGTTGTCGAGACGGTGCCGAAGGCTAGAGAATTTCTCCAATGCCATCTCATGCACTTTGTCTGGCGCTAGCCAAGAGAGTCGCGGCAGTGTATCGGGGTAGTAACGGACGCTCAAGCGCTGCTCGAGCGCCATCACCAGCGCCGGGCAGCCATATACTGCAGAGTGGTCGCCCGAGAGGATCGCTTTAGCTGGAGCGCTGGCTACCTGCATGTTAGACCTGCATTTTTAAACTGAGATGTACTCGCGCTTGTGCTCAGAGATAGCGGCTAGACGAAAACGTCCCTGAGTCTGCTGGGGCAAGCGATGCTCACCACCATCCGTAGGATTAGCATAGTGGTAGAGTTCAATATACTCCTCGTAACTGAGCTCTTTACGATTTTCTAACAGCGCTTGGTGTTTATGTGGCAACAGTGCTTGCTGATACCCAGCTTGAACCCTTGCAGTGAAGAACTCTGCCACACAACCAGAGCCGTAGCTGAACAGGCCAATGCGTTTATCCGTCAGATCCTCGGTGCTGTTCTCTAGTAATGAACAGAGTCCGATATACATCGACGCTGTGTAGGAGTTTCCAATAGCCCGATTGTAAATCAAGGTCGGTTCGATCTGACGCTCCAACTCTTCGGGGGTCTGGCCGCTTTTGTTGACGCGCGCAAGATGAGAGTGCGCCTTTTGTGCCATCTTTCCGAATGGGAGGTGGTAGCAGAAGTAGTCGAGATCTGTATAGCTGGTGCTACTCTGCTCGGTGAAATTTTCCCAACTGCGCTTCAGCGATTTGAGGTAGATTTTAGTGGAGTATTTACCGTCTACTAAGGCGTTAGTCCGGTAGTTTGGACGCCAAAAATCCATCACATCTTCTGTGTGGTTTCCAACCTCAGGCGCTATCTCAAGAATTCGGGGGTTAGCACTGATCAACATAGCCACCGCGCCGCATCCTTGGGTCGCTTCACCTGGAGACTCAAGGTCATAGCGGGCGACATCAGAAGCAATCACCAATATCGGTCGCGCAGGCTGGCGCGCAACCATGGCACAAGCCATCTGAATTGCGGCAGTCGCGCTATAGCACGCCTGTTTCAGCTCTACCACACGGCAGTTGGAGTTGAGTCCCAGCAGACGATGTACATAGACGCCAGCAGCCTTGGACTGGTCGATGCCTGTCTCGGTGGCGAACAGTACTGCAGCAATAGCCTCAGTACCCACGCGCTCAACGATAGGCAGCGCGGCATTGGCAGCGAGAGTTACGACATCCTCGTCCAGGGAGGCCATCGCCATCTTCTCCTGCCCAATACCATCATAGTATTTGTTTGGGTCGATTCCCTGATGCTGCGCCAGCGTTTTCAGGTCAAGATACTGACCTGATGTGTAAAAGCTGATCTCGTCGATACCTACAGACATTCTAAAAATGCGATCCTTAACCTATGTCTAACACTTAACGTATATCTACTATTAACGCACTCTTACCCTGCAGCTCTGGTGTACTAGCAACACCCAGCAGGAACATCGCTGTCAGATACTCACGGCGCAGACGCTCAATCGCTTCAACCACGGCATCAGCCGACTCCATCGCCGGTGCCAGCAGTGGCGCGGCCACGCCGCACAGAGAGGCGCCGAGTATAACAGACTTCGCCATATCGATCCCATCCCGCAAACCACCGCTTGCGACTAAGGTTGCGCGCTCTCTTAGGTGCGCCGCCTGTTGCAGTGCTACCGGCGTCGGCAACCCCCAATCTTGGAACTTTAATCCGAGCTCATCTTGGTCTCTGCGGTGATGTTCAATGCGCGACCAAGATGTGCCGCCGGCACCGGCGATATCAAAGTAGCGCACGCCTGCCTCTAGCCCCAACTCTATGTCGGCGACAGATAGGCCGCAGCCCACCTCTTTGAGCAGCACAGGCACACTTACGCCATTTACGATCGAAGCGATCTGCTTGCTGATCCCAGCAAAGTTGGTATCGCCCTCAGGCTGTACTGCCTCTTGCAGCGGATTGAGATGCAGATATAGCCCATCCGCTTGGAGTAGATCTACTGCCTGTTGGCACTGCTCTACTGCGAACCCGTAATTGAGCTGCACAGCACCAATATTTCCCAGCAATAGCGCCGTCGGAGCATATTTTCTGAGGTCGAAACTCTGTTTAGCCGCCGCATCTGTAAACATTACCCGCTGCGATCCAACCGCCAACGCCACCCCGGTTCGTTCAGCCGCAAGCGCCAGATTGGTGTTAACACAGCGCACCAACTCATGATCACCGCCAGTCATCGAGGAGATCAGTAGTGGAAAGCTAAGTCGTTTGCCGAGAAACTCCGTTGAGGTATCTATCTGTTGTAGATCGAGTTCGGGCAGAGCGCGATGCGTCAGATGAATTCTATCGAAGTAGCGCGCATTGCGATCTGTATCGGGATCTTTGAGGATCGCATTGATGTGCTCAATTTTACGGCTATTGGTAGGCTCGCTCATCAACGCTCCAGCTTCAGATGCGCTTCCATCAACTCACCCGGATTGGTCTGCGCGGCCAGCAGTGAAAGTTCGCCACAGAGGACGGTTGCGCCACATATCGCGGCTAACCGACGAGCATTTGCACCCGCTTCACGATCTTCACGGCAGCCTAAGCGCTGCAGGTTCTCCTCGACAAAATCGATCCCCTTGCCGTTGCCAACACTACCGACGATCAAATTAGGCAGGGTGCAGCTGAAGTAGAGATCTCCGTCGCGAACCTCAGCGTGAACAACACCCTGAGAGCCCTCAATTATGTTGGCAGCATCCTGTCCAGTCGCCAGATAGAAGGCCAGTAGCATGTTGGCGAAGTGGGCGTTTGCAGAACGTATCCCACCGGCCATTAGGGTGCCGATTAGGTTCTTTTTGATATTGAGATCAACCACCTTCTCAGGGGTTGTACTGAGACGGCGCTGGCACACCTCTCTGGGAATTAGAATCTCACAGACAACGTATTTACCGCGTCCAAGAATACCGTTCACAGCGGTCGCTTTCTTATCAGAGCAGTAGTTTGCCGAAATTGAGCTGTAACGCAGCTGGGGATATTGCTGCAGAATCCAAGGGATTAGCTTGTCCGCCGCGTTCGTCACCATATTGTGACCTGAGGCATCCCCTGTGGTGAACTCTAGGCGCAAGTAGATCAGATTACCCACTACTTGAGAGTGCATATCAATCAACTTCGCAAAGCGGCTGCTAGTCGCAACCACTTCATTGAGTTCAGGTTTGCGGCTCTGCAGAGAGTTGATTGCCATCTGTGCCGTATAGGCATCTTGCGCTTCAAGCAGAATTGAGCGTGTCATACGCTCATCTAGCACACTGACCTTAATACCGCCTTCACATAGGTTGGATACACGCGCGCCCCGTCCGACTGAAGGCCAGAGCGGGGTTTCATAGGTCGCTAGGGGGACGCTGATCTTTTCGTCAATCAGGTGCCCGCTCAACTTAAGAGGCCCCACCCAGCGCATTGGTATGGGTGCTTGGGTGATCTTGTGTGCTTTCATGTCTCAGCGGTCCAAAATAGAAAAGGGTTGCCTATAAGCAACCCTTCATAAGTGGATGTCGGGATTTGTGAATTCTATATACCCACCCCCACTGATGCAATTGAAAAGCCTAGCTTTTCGCCGTTTCGCCGGGCTCGGCCATCTGTCCATCCATACCCTCCTGCGACGAGTCATCAGGCATCATCGCCGGATCTTCATCCTCGACCACAGGCTGTGGCAATGGAATCTCTAACGAACTCATCAAACTTCCCGTCGCATTCAGCACACGCATCTGCGCTATTTGATGATCAATCTGAGCTTCCACCAGCTGATTTCTCGCACTGAAGACCTCGTTCTCGGTATCTAGCAGGTCAAGTAGCGTACGCTGGCCAATATCAAACTGCTTCTGATAAGCGTCACGCGTTTTTTCACTCGCACTTAAGTGGTCGCTGAGAAACTCCATCTGGCGGCCCAGAATTTCATAAGCGTTCCAGGAGAGCTCCAATGATTGACGAGCTTGACGCAGAGCGTCACGCTGAATCGCTTGAGCCTCACCCAACTGGTGCTCCGAACGACGGATTCGAGCTGAGTCTTCACCACCATTGTAGAGGTTATAGCGTAGGCGCAGCATCGCAGTCAGATCCTCGTTGGGACCTGGTTGGCCATCCAGATTGTCATCCCA
>JABXHP010000321.1 GCA_013373575.1 Oceanospirillaceae bacterium
CAGCGCTGCTCGACCAGCACTTAAGAGCCTCAGAGCTTCGTTTCTCTACTCTCTTGGGTATCACGCAGACGCTTATGACAATCGCCTTCGCTTGGGGAGCCGCTAACCTTATTGGGCTCGCCTTGAGCAACCAAGCCGACCCTATGAGCCCCAGCTCAACTGTTGCTCTGCTGCTTATCGCACTGTTAATTAAATCTTTGGCAGCCTACGCACAGAACCGCATCAATCTGCGCTCCAGCGTCTTCGCTCGTGATCGACTTCGCCAGGCTATCTTGGATCGCTGTTTCCGCCTTGGCGTTAGCCTCTTCCCAGGTTTTAAACCTTCAGAGCTCGCCAACCTTCTCACTCTAGAGACCGACAAACTCAAGGACTACTTTGCTGAGTATCAGATCCAGAAAAAGATGGCGGTCTACACCCCGGTTTTGATAATCCTTGCGAGCGCCGCAGTGAATTGGCTAGTACCACTGGTGCTACTGCTTACCACCCCGCTAATACCGCTGTTTATGATACTGATTGGCAAGCGTGCAGCCGAAGCATCGCGTAACAATCTTGAAGCGCTCAACCGCCTAGGACATCTCTTAGAGGATCGCCTCGCCAATCTTAATCTTCTTCAACAACAGGATAGCGTAAACTACGAATCTAAAAGACTTTATACGCAGTCTGATAACTTTAGAAAGAGCACCATGAAGGTGCTGAGATTGGCATTTCTCTCGGGAACACTGCTTGAATTTTTTGCGGCGATAAGTGTTGCCCTGGTGGCTGTTTACCTTGGGCTATTCTTCCTAGATAAATACTCAATCGGTGCGTGGAGCAGCGATATCAGTTTCGCTGAGGGCGCCTTCCTGCTCATGCTAGCACCGGAGTACTATCTGCCACTGCGCAAGATGGGCGCGCTCTACCACGCTAAATCTAACGCCCGCGCATTGGCTGAGCGGTTACAGTACCTTGGCGAGCTTAGCGATGCGCTGCCAGCCAAAAATGAACCTGGCGCGCTCTGTGAACTGACACAACTCCAGTGCGTGGCGCTCTGCAGCGGAGCCATCAACCCTGTACACCAGCCCTTCAGCTTTACCCTAAAGCCGGGCGAGTCGTTGCTACTTGAGGCACCCTCAGGCACCGGTAAAACTACCCTACTCGATACTCTAGCAGGATTGAGAGTTGCACAGAGCGGTGAGGTACGCGTTAATGGGCAAGCACTATCCCTTTACGATAATGCCTCGTGGCAGCGCCAAATAGGGTACATCAGCCAGCAACCCGAATTGATATATGGCACGTTGCGGGAAAACCTCAGCTTGGGTAGAGAGTTCAATGAGACAGAACTCTGGAGCGCCCTAGAGCAGGCACAGCTCGCCGAGGTAGTTAGCGCCCTACCTGATCAACTTAATCACATTATCACGGATGCAGGCGACTTCCTTTCGGGCGGACAGGTTCAGCGCCTTGCTATCGCCAGAGCTCTACTGCACAAACCCCGTCTGCTACTGCTAGATGAGCCCGTCGCTAACCTCGATCAGGAGACCGCAGAGCGTTTTATGCAGGGTCTTAAATTTCACACAGAGTCTGGCGGGATGCTTATTATGGCGAGCCACCGCAGTGCTGCAGCATTTGATTTCACCCAGCGCCAGCAGCTGCTAAAGGCCGACAACAAGTTTGAGGGTAAAGCAGATGCATAAGCTCTATTGGCGCCTGCTGCTGCAGGAACGCGGCGTTCTGATACTCGGTTTGAGCCTAGCGATAATTACCGCCTTTGCCGGCATTGCGCTACTCGCCTTTTCAGGCTGGTTCATCAGCGCCGCAGCACTTGCCGGACTTAGCGCAGCAGCGGCTCACAGTTTTAACTTTTTCACCCCCGGCGCCATTGTTCGTGGACTCTCTATTGCCCGTACCGCCGGGCGCTATGGCGAGCGCCTCGCCAACCACGAAGCCACTTTCCGGCTTATCGCTAAACTACGTACAGAGATCTTCGACAGCCTAGCACAGCAGCAAGGCGTAAGTGCACTGATGAACCGCCACCAGAGCGCCAGCCAGATGCTGCAGGACATCACCAACATCGAGGGCATTCACCTACAGGCGATAGTGCCTGTTATCTCTGCTTGGTTATGCGCCATCGGATTTCTCCTGGTCAGCGCTCTTTTCGTGCCTGCTGTAGCCTTAGCAGCGACACCCATCCTTTTAGTGAGCCTCCTACTACTCCCCTGGCTCTACGCCAGAGCACTAGTTGAGCCAGAGACAGCGCTACATATGAGCCGATCTGCTCTTTGGAGCCGCACTAGCGCCCTCTTCTCCAGTCTGCGGCTGTTGAGCCTGACCCAACAGCTCAACTCCCAAGGTGAGCAGCTACGCATTGAGGCGCGCGCTGCTGATCAATCGGAGCTCGAGGCGCTGCAGCGACAGCAGCTCATGCTACTGCTGGCTCAACTCTCTGGTATTGCGCTGCTGGGCGTTACTCTGTGGCTCGCACTCGACGCCTACATCGATGGAGCACTTCCTGGCGCGCAGGTCTTTATGCTGCTGCTCCTAGCCTTGGGCACCAACGAGGTGGTCGCTAGCGCAAACGGTGCACTGGGTTTTCTGATGCTAGGACAACGCGCGCTAACGCGACTGGATGCGTTGACGCGACTCACAGTACAACAAGATGACGTACGCCTGCTTAGAAACTCCAACACCCCGTTCATTGAGCTTCAAGAGTTGAGCTTCAGTTACAAACAAGCAACCACATCGGTATTTGAGAGTTTAAACCTAAACATCGACCAGCCCGGCATACACTGGCTTGGCGGCGAGAGCGGACGTGGCAAAACCACGCTTATAAGATTGCTAGCTGGGGAGCTGACACACTTTTCGGGCAAACTCGAGCTTGGAGCTAGCTCCACCGGCGCAATTGGCTACATGCCACAAAAAGTGCAGCTAATACGCTCCACCCTGCGCCATAATCTTGACCTCAAAGGGCAACACACAGATGCAGAGCTTCATCAGGCTCTGACTATTGCACAACTTGACGAGTGGCTAACGACACTACCTAACGGACTGGATACCTGGATCGGCAAAGGAGAGTGGGAGCCCTCGGGCGGTGAAACCAAGAGGCTTGGTTTGGC
>JABXHP010000079.1 GCA_013373575.1 Oceanospirillaceae bacterium
AGATCGTCATCGTACCGGTCGCACTGGTTTCAGTTGAACCGGCAACAGTTCCTGCGGCTTCTGTGAGGTCTCCCGTTGCTGTAATGCTGTCGATCACAGGCTGGTCGTTCGAACCGGTAATCGTCACCGTCAAATTGTGACTCGAGTAGGCATTAAAGGCATCTTCAACTTCTACTTGATAGACGAGTTGCAACTGTTCGCCATCCGCTAGGTAGTCGAAATCCTCACTACCAGAGTTGAACGACCAATTCACATCCCCTTGGTTGGCGGTTAGTGCGAGTGAGCCCCCTGAATTGACGTTCATCATGGCTAACAAGGCTGCGTTATCACTTACCAATCCGGTGTGGACGCCATAGCTATTCACTGACTTCACCCTAACGAGCAACGGAGAAGTGCTATCTACGTCCACCACACTCATCGTACCACTGGTAGTAAGTGCACCATTAGTCTCAGCCAAAGCTGCACTGTCGCTATCACCCGCTTCAACGCTGATAACTGGAGCGTCATTACGTCCAGTAATCGTAATTGTTAAGGGTTGGTCGACATATGATCCCAGATTATCCGTAACCCGAGCAACATAGCTCTGCGTGACGCGATCGCCCTCTTTTAGGGCTTGGGTAGCCGATAGACTATTGTCCAAACTGTAGGTCCAAACACCTGTAGTGGGGTCTAGAGCTATAGTACCGTAGGTAGTGCTGGGCGTGCCCACCAGGCTCCAGCTAGCTGTCGCGGAGGCATCACGGTCACTGCTCGTCAATGTACCTGTCGCGCTGACTGTGCCGCTAATAGCAGTACCATCATCCTGACTCCCCGCTTCACTCACACTACCCTTGGTAGCAGTGCTGAGGTTGGTAGCATCAGGAGTATCATTGCTGCCATTGAGCGTAATAGTCAGAACTTGCGAAACAGTGCTGTTGCTACCGTCAGTCACTGACAGCGTGAAGACATCACTGGCGCTACCAGTCAAAGCTTCGATCAACGTATCGTTTGGAGCATAGACATATGCGCCAGTCTGACTGTTGATATAGAGAGTTCCATAGCTACCGGTTTTACTGAAATCGTAGCCAGCACGACTTGTATCAGAAGATCCGTTGCTCACACTAAAGATGGCAGTGTCGGCAGTATCTCGGTCAGTTGCGGTCAAGCTGCCGCTTATCGCTGAGAAGTTATCGTCAGCAGCCGTGTCCGTGTAGCTAGCGCTGGTGAGGCTGGCACTCAATACAGGCGTATCGTTAGTTGCGGTGACGTTTATTACTAAAGATTGCAATGAAGATGCAGTGCCGTCATTCACGCTGAAGCTAAACTGATCACTGCTGTTGGTCTTAATCCCTTCGAGCGCCTGTTCGTTGGGGACGAACAGGTAGTCCCCGGTGCTGCTATTTAGATATAACAGACCAAAGCGGCCAGCCGCCATACTGTCGAATGAGTTACTGTCGATGCTGTAGCTACCCGTGGTCTGATTAGCAATCGCATATGAGAGCATCGCATCATGATCAGTATCGCTGGCTGATAGAGTACCGTTTACATTGGTATAACTATCATCAGCAGAACCATCATTTAGAGATATCTGAGTAACAGCGTTTAACACTGGTCCATCATTGCTACCCGTGATTGTTACGCTCAAAGTAGTGCTATCCGATAACGCTGGGGTTCCGTTGTCTGTTGCAGTAACTGTGTACGTGAGAACCAGAGTCTCACCTGCTGCAAGGTAGTCAAAATGCTCAGTATCGGTATTAAACGTCCAGCTTACCTCTTCCGTTATCGCCGAATTGTCACTGAGCACGGTTGTTGGTGTCAGCGTCAACATTGACATGAGAACGTTGTCTAGAGGGTGAACCGCAGTAGAGGTGCCGCCGACCGTTAAGGTAAGAGTTAAGCTATCCTCGTCGGTCAGATCCGAATCAGTAACCCGGAATGCTCCGCTAGTTGTTAAGGTGGCATTTGTCTCAATCAGAGAAACCTTGTCGGCTCCTTCGGTGATAACCGGCGGATCTCCGGCGCCAACGATCCAAGCCGTATAGCCTGTGGTAACCGTTGCCGTACCGTCACTCACTTCAAATACGAAGTCGTCCGTCGATTTTGTTCCTGCCGCCTGACCATTGATCGAGGCATCATCCGGTACATAAGTGTATGCACCCGATGCGCTATTCAGATACAGAGTGCCGTAATCGCCGGACAGACTCTGATCGTATCCGCTTAAGCTGGTATCTGCGCTCCCACCCGTTATGGCGTAACTGAACGTAGTGCCTGCGTCACGATCTGTGCTACCACTAAGATTACCGGTCACCGCTGTGAAGGTGTCATCAGCGTCAGTATCAATGAAGCTACTGCTATCCAAAGATGCTACAGCAATTGGCGTGTCATTCGCCGCAATCAAATTGATAGAGAGGAGCTGACTATCGTTGGCACTGCTACCATCAGTAACCGTCAGTGTGAAACTCTCGCTGGCATCAGTAGTTAGAGCATTGATAGCGCCATTGTTGGTCACATATTCATATATCCCAGTAGCACTGTTCAAATAGAGCGTACCATAGGTACCAGCTAAGCTTCGGTCGAACCCAGATCGACTGTCATCGGCGCTATCACCATCGATTGAGAAGGTCGCAGTTTCAATACTATCCCGGTCCGCACTAATGAGACGACCATTCACCGCTGAGAATAGATCCTCCTCTGCGCTGTCAGTTAGAGTGATGGCATCCGGAGCTTGCAACGTTGGTGTATCGTTGTCGGCGACAAGCGTGATGCTGAGTAGTTTGGAATCACTCGCTACTCCATCGCTAGCGACAAAACTGAACTTTTCAGTCGTATCCGCCTTTAATCCCTCTATTGCCGCATCATTGGGAACATACTGGTAGGCTCCACTGATGCTGTTTAGATAGAGTGTACCGAAGGCTCCAACTCGCTTAGCATCATAGCGATTCACGCCAATTAGATTAACTTCGCTAGTTTGTCCCGCTACCGTGTAGGTAATGCTATCGCCATCTCGGTCTGAACTACTGAGCGTACCGCTAAAAGACGTGAAACTATCGTCAGAGCTACTGTCTGTGTAGGTTGCACCGTCGACGTCAGATAGCACAGGCGTATCGTTTTCACCGGCTATTTTAACGATTAGAGTCTGCAATGCATGCTCCATACCGTCCGTCACGCGGAAGCTAAACTGTTCGACTACGTCCGCTTGTAATGCTTCTACCCTCGCATCGTCCGGAACATAGACATAGGCCCCGCTTGTACTGTTCAGATAGAGCTTACCGTAGCCACCTTGGCGAATCAGATCATAGCTAAGGCTACCGACCGTGTAGGAGCCCGCTGTTCCACCGGCGACTGCAAAGCTGAGCGTTGCGTCATGGTCCAGATCTGCAGCCGATAGAGTACCCCCAACATTGCTCAGGGTATCGTCTGAAGCGGTATCTGTGAGTGAGATTGGCGCGACAGCATCCAGTACTGGACCATCATTAGTGCCAGTTATGCTAATCGTTATCAGCGTATCATCCGACAGGGCTGGGCTGCTGGTATCGGTAGCCGTAACAGTGTAGGTCAATACCAGGGTTTCACCTTTAGCAAGATAATCGAAGGCTTCACTACCACTGTTAAACGTCCAATCGACGCTAGCAGTGATTGAACCCGCATCAGTCAGTACCGTAGTTGGCGTGACAGATAGCATTGCCAACAGAGTCGTATCGTCGGGATGTGTAGCCGTAGAGGTACCAGCAGTCGCTACCGCTAACGTCAGACTATCCTGATCAGTCAGGTCGCTGTCGGAAACCGTAATTGTACCTTTGGTAACTAGTGCGTCGTTTACTTCAGTCAGTTCGGCAATGTCATTACCATCAGTAATAATCGGCGGGTCGCCCGCACCAACTATAGAAGCTGTGAAGCTCGTAGTGATGGTTGCCGCTCCATCACTGATTTCGAAGCTGAAAACATCCGATGAGCTTGTTCCGCTAGTCTGGCCATTAATTGCTGAGTTGTTTGGAACATAGGTATAAGCACCGCTGTTAATATTGAGGTAGAGCGTACCAAAGTTACCAACTAAACTCTGGTCAAAACCACTCAAGGTGGAGTCTGTCGTACCGCCCGCTATGCTGTATCCCAGTGTTGAGCCAGCGTCGCGATCACTTCCACTCAACGTACCACTAACCGCATCAAAGGTATCCGATCCATCGGAATCTACATAGGTGGTACTTGCCAGAGATTGCGAAACGGTTGGCGTATCATTTGCCGCTATCAGACTGATCAATAGATTCTGGCCTGCTGTAGCGCCATTTCCGTCCGTAACCTGCAGCGTAAAGCTTTCGCTGGCATTTGCGGTAAGCGCATTTATTGCGGTGTCGTTTGCAACATACTCATAGGCACCGGTATCACTATTCAAATAGAGCGTACCGTAACTCGCCGTTAATGAACGGTCATACCCAGTACGGCTGCTATCAACACTCCCGCCCGTTATTGAATAGTCTGCACTATCATTTATATCCAGATCAGTGGTGATCAGGCTACCCGCGACTGAAGAGAAGCTATCTTTACCAGCGGTATCAGTCAGCGTAATGGAGGTCAATGCAGCGAGTGCTGGTGCATCATTTCGACCGGTAATCGTAAATTGTACGGGCGAAGTTGCCACCTCACCCGCAGCATCTTGAACACTTACTGTGTAGCTAAAACTAATCGTTTCCCCAGCGCCCAGAAAATCGAGATCCGCCGACGCAAGGTCGTAACTCCAGTTTACGGTCGCATCTGCGGCTACATCCGTTGCTGAAACATTAAAACCAGCGACCAACGTCTCGGACAGCGTGCTATCCAGTACGCCTCCACTCCAATTGATGTTGTTGTCTGAAGTAAAGGTTATGTCCAGCGAATCACTGGCATCGAGTTCGACAAAGATGACTTGGCCAGAACTACTGAGTCCCTGCGCACTCGCATCCTCGGATTCAATAAACGCCGCGGGCGTCGCAATAGCTATGGTTGGCAAATCATTGGTGCCGGTTACATCAATAATTACCGTCTGATCAGCAAATGCAGATGAGCTATCGGAGACACGAACTGTATATGTCAGCGTTAGAGTTTCGCCGTTTGCAAGATAGTCAAAATACTCGCTACCGGAGTCGAAACTCCAGTTTACGGCTCCTGTATTGCCATCGTTCGCGATTACGTTAGAGCTGTCCACCGTCAATAGCGCTGCAAGCGCAGCGTTGTCCAACGCAAGACCCGTCGTGGTATCGCTCGCTACTACAGAGTAAACCGAGGTAGAAACCGTATTGAGCGTATCAACATCACTCACCGAGAGGGTACCTGTTGCAGTGAGGCTGGTGTTACTCTCTGTAAACGATGCGGATGTGCTATCTGAATTTACCACAGAAATCACGGGTGTATCGTTGCTGCCGGTGACCTTGATGGTAATAGTCTCGCTCGCAGTCAACTCGCCGCTACTGTTATCAGTCGCAGTTACAGTGTACTGCAGGATGAGTTCCTCGCCATCGGCGAGGTAGTCAAAGGCTTCACCCTGGCTATCAAAGGTCCAGTTCAGAGTTGCTTGAATAGCCGAGTTACCCAAAATGGCACTGGGTGATATCGCGAGGTAGCTGGCCAAAGTGGCATCACTCGGTGCATTGGCGTCGCTGCGATTACTGTCGCCCAACACCGATGTTAACGCTTTGGTTACTGTCACATTGTCTTTGGTATCGACATCACTGATCACCAAGGTACCCGAAGTCGCGAGCGCCGAATCCGCCTCGATCAAATCGGCCGAATCAGGACCCTGAGTAATAACGGGGGCATCAGCTGTTCCAGTTATGGTAATAACTACAGTCGAGGTATCACTTGCGACCGTTGAATTGTCATCGCTAGCTGTAACCGTGTAGGTTAATACGAGAGTTTCACCCTCAGCGAGATAATCAAAGCTTTCGCTACCCGAGTCAAACGACCACGCCAGTTCTGCAGTGGTCTGGCTGGACGAGAGAGTGGCCGCAGGACTTATCGCAAACATTGAGGCGAGTTCTGCATCGCTGGGCGCAGCCACATCACTGCGGTTGCTGGTCCCGCTGACCACCAAGGTAGCATTGCTTGCTACCGTATTGGTTACATCTGCATCAGTGACAGTTAGGGCACCGCTAGTGGCAAGGCCACTATTGGTTTCGCTTAAGCCCACGGTGTCATCGCCATTGCTTATCACAGGCGCATCATTGCTACCGTTAATGGTGATAGTAATGGTTTTATCAGCGCTTAGTTCAGAACCATCTGGAGCGTCGTCAGTAACACGAATCAGATAGGTAAATATAGCTGACTCGCCAGCGGCCAGATCATGGAAGTACTGTGAACCTGCATCGAAACTCCAAGTCATTTGTGTCGACTCAGTGCTCGAATCCAATACCGTCGCATTACCTAGTGTCAACCATGCTAGCTGGGTGCTATCCATGGCGCTAGCCGATGCACCACGGTAACTCACGGTACCGCTAACAACCTCAGAAGTTACAGTGTCGGAGACGTTAGTATCTGCAATGGTCAGAGTATCTGAAGCCGTCACGGCGTTATTGCCAACGGGTTCATTAATGCTTACTGAAGCCGCATCTCCGGTGCTGACGGTAATTGTGGGCGCATTGTTTTTACCCAGCAAATTAACAGTCACTTGCTGACTATCGGTTCCGCCTTCGCCATCTACCAAGGTGATGGTAAATACCGCGGTCACACGCTCGCCTGAACCTAAGAAATCGAGATCGGCTTGGCTGATCGAATACAACCAGTTGATGGTGCCATTATTGGTATTGGCTGCACCCAAAGTAGCACTCATAGCATTGTAAAGTGCTTGTTTTTGGCCATCTGTTAACGTTAGGGCTTGGTCGTTTCTATCTACCGCTGTAAATGACGTACCTGCATCAGTAATGGCATTGATAGTCACGGTGTGGCGGTCAGACAGATCAATATCGGTAAATGTTAAGGTACCGGTATCGCTCATTTTGGTGACATCACCAGAGGCAATAAAGCCCTGGATGGCATCGGCAATACCATCGTCGCCAGTGGTGGGTTTGGCATCAGTTGCCGCGGCATAGCTAATGCTTGGCGCATCATTACTACCCGTGATGGTTATCGTGACGTTCTGCGTATCAACCCCTGTAGCACCAGGAGCATTATCCGACACCTTTACGGAGTAAGTTAAAACGAGTGTCTCACCAGCGGCTAAGTCATCAAAAGCTTCCGAATTACCCGAATTAAACGTCCAAGTGAGACCGTTGGTAGCCGTTGTCGCGCTGGCATCATCTAACAGCGTTGTTGGCGAGAGAGTAAACATGCCTAATGCGGCAGCTTCCGTTGGGCGAGCGCCTATCGGTGCCGTTCCAGAGAACGTCACACCCGTCACACTGGCGGTAAGGATATCGCCACTCTCAAGGTCGCTGACACTCAAAGTATCACTCGCGGTGCGAGACACTGCATTGGTCTCAGTAATAGCGGCCGAAGCAGCGTCATCGGTTTCAAGTGTAATCTGTGGACCATCGTTAGTACCGGTGATGGTTATTACGATGTCATGATCAACATCGGCGACACCGTCATTGAAACGGACGGTGTAGGTTAGTACTAATGTATCGCCAGAGCGCAGATCATCAAAGGTTTGGGTGTCACTATCGAAGGTCCAGTCGAGGCGAGTACTGCTTTCACTGCCGTTTAAAACACTGCTAGTCGCCAGTGCCAACCAATTTTGCCACGTCGATGCGCCACCAAAACCGGCAAATGCAGAATCATTGAGTGTGCCGGAAACAGCATGAATGCTAGCTGTAACTGACTGGCTCGTATCCACATCGGAGACGGTGAGTGTACCGCCTGAGGTGAGTGCTACATTGCCTTCCAGCAGTGAAGTTGGGTCTGCACTGCGAGCGCGGAAAAAAGTAGATGTAGTAATAGTTGTACTGTCATTAACACCCACAACGTTAATGGTCAGTGTCTCGCTGTCACTTGCCCCTTGGCTATCTGTCACGCTGAGGGAGAACGTTTCGCTGACACTTGCAGAGGCTGCTTCCATCGCGGCATCATTGGGCACATAGTCGTAGGCGCCAGTGCTCGTATTGAGGTACAACACGCCAAAATTGCCAGCTTTACTTACATCAAAGCCATTGCGGCTATCGTCTTGTGACTGACCAAAGATACTAAATACAGCGCTATCGCTCGTATCGTCATCGCTATCAGCAAGCGTACCAGAAGCAACGTTAAAGGTGTCATCACCGTCAGTATCGACATAATCAATGCTTGTGATAATGTTGGCTGGAGATGCATTATCTTCAATCTGCAATGTTGGCGCATCATTACTACCAATGATGGTGAAAACAGCATTAGCCGTTGTTGTTAATGATGTATCAGTTACTCGTACCTCGAAAGATTCAGTGACTGTTTGCCCCGCTTTTAAAGCTTGAGTGTCACTATCATCGTTGTTAAGGGCATAACTAACCACACCCGTACTGGTCGTTAGTGTAGCCGTACCATAAGTGCCGGACTTAGTATATGAAGCGCCACTATCACTTGTAGACCAACCGTTTGATGTTAACCAAGTATCATCCCAATCTGCTGTATCATCTCTATCGGAGGCAACCATTGTGATACTACTACTTGCTACTCCGGTATCAGCATTTCCAATGCCACCAGCTTCCACAAGCACTGCCGATGCTTGAGCCGGTGTCAGCGCAGGAGCATCGTTTACAGCATTGAATGTAATTGTAAGCGTTTGACTATCAACCGTTTCAATACCATCAGTCACTGAAAAATCAGTAGTCAATGTAAGATTTTGCTTTAATCCCTCGATGGCAGCATCGTTGGGGACAAATAAATACTTACCACTGATACTATTCAGGAAAAGTGTGCCGTAAGTAATATTGGATGATTTAATGGCCTTGCTAATATCGTAGCCTGCTTTGGCCACTGCAGTAGTATCTTTACCAACAATTGAAAATTGTAAGCTATCGCTGGTATCAACATCACTGCTATTTAATACACCCGTAAATTCTACGAAAGTATCATTGGATGATGTATCAGAATAAGTATAAGACGAACGACTTGCTGTTAGCGTTGGAGTATCGTTACTACCTGTTATGGTAACTGTAATAGTCTCACTATCGGACAAAGCATTACCGGAATTATCAGTCGCCTTCACGGTATAAACCAATATTAACGTTTCGCTATCAGCCAGATAATCGAATGCTTCGCTACCCGAATTAAAGTTCCAGCTTAAAGTCGCATTAGTGGTCGTGTTATTCAAGATAGCTGTAGGCGTCACAGTCAGCATTGCCAACAATTCCGCATCGCTCGGTTTAGCTGGGTCAGTATCGCTACTGGTACCCGTATCACTCGAGGTAAGAGCTACCGATGCATTCACCACGTCAGTAGTATCGAGGTCATCGACGGTGAACGATCCAGAACCCGATAAGGTGGTATCGGTCTCTGTCTTCGCCAATGTAACAGGACCTCCAGAAATGACGGGCGCGTCATTGGTGCCGGTAATGGTGATAGTGACAGTTGCAATATCTGTTAACGCGCCATCATCAGCCTCAATTTGATACTCCAGCACCAGCGTCTCACCGGCTGCAAGATTGTTAAAAGCCTCACTACCTGAGTTGAATGCCCAGTAAGCCGTACCAGTAGTATTAGATGCGTCTGCAATTGTCGCTGTATTAGCCCATGTTGATTGATCTGCAGATACTTTCAGCATGGCTAATAGATCTGCGTTAGTTACACTCGTATTGCCAGTGACTGTTACTTGGGTAACATTGGCATCAACCGTTTGACTAACATCACCGTCGGTTACAGTCAGTGCACCAGAGCTTGTTAGTCCTGCATTGGTTTCTGCCAATAACGCAATATCTGGGCCACCAGATATATAGGGCGCGGTACTCTTACCGTTAATGTTGACAACAATATCTTTAGTAGAGGTATTACCTTGTATATCTGTAGCAGTAACCTCATACGTCAATATAAGGGTTTCACCTGAATTCAAGTAGCCAAAATCAGCGCCACCAGAATTGAAGGACCAATTAAAGTCACCCTCTCTCGTACCATTAGCAATGATATTACCTGAATCAACGCTAAGCATAGACTTAAGGAGTTCATTGGTAATACCAGCGGGGAGACCCGCGGTAGTTCCTGAGGTAGAAACACTGGTCACCGCGACCGATACCGTATCCGTAAGATCTAAATCACTAACACTGAGCGTATTTGTTTCAGGTGCGCCAACTTTTAATATAAAGAAATTATCTTGATCAAAAGTACCTGTAATTGAACCAGTTTTAGGCCCTACCCCCGTTTCAATTAACCAACCACTTGATAAATCAACTTCTAACGTCCATGTCTGCCCAGGTTCAACATTAACTTTATAGAACAGCTCGTCAGAGTAATTGTTAGAACCAGGAGTTGTTGCCCCATCTTCATCGGCTAACACCGCTCTGTTTGCATTAGAGCCATCACCACTCACACCTACTTGGTCACCATTTGGGTTAGTGTAAGTGTCGTAGGTTACCTGACCCTGACTATCATAATCCACGGTGTAGGTAGACAAGTAAGTACCATCAACATAACCCAACTGAGCGGATGCGGTACCGCCACCACTCGCAATATAGTTTGCACCATCTTCTTGCAGATAAATGACCGCCGTATCACCAGTATCCACGCTTATCACCGGCGCTTCGTTGGCCGCTGAGGTAATATCAATGGTCAATGTTTGAGTATCACTTGAACCACTGCCATCGCTCACCGTGACATCAAAGGTCTCGCTGTCAACCGTTGTTAAGGCGTTAATAGCATCCGCATTAGGCGTGAAGGTATACGCGCCCGTGGAAGTATTCACCGTTAGCACACCGTAAGTGCCGGTTTTACTTACGCTCGTAGCCGACACTGCTGTACCGCCATCAATTCCGAAGGTATAGGTGGTATCACTGTCTGGGTCTGATCCTACCAAGGTGCCCGTAGCAGGGGTGAACGTATCGTCTGCAGGCGTATCTTGGTATGTGATGTCTGTTGGACCAACCAAACTTACAGCATCGTTCAACTCGATAACCGCAATGGTTTTGTTTACAGAGGCTGTACTGTTATCTACCGCTTTCGCGGTGATGGTTAGAGCTACCGATTGCTCGGTATTTGCTGCACTTAAGTCACCACTATTTTGATAGGTGACTAACAGCGCAATTTTTTCCATAACCGTTTCATCAGCAGGGAAATTGGCATTAGCTGAAACGACAAGGTCATTCCCCGAGGTGCCGCCAGACACTGTAGCTATTAATGTAGCAGTGGACCCATTACCTAGGTAAACATCACTGCCAACTACTGACACCTCACCGTCAACTGTCGAGGCAGATGAAACAGAAGCTAAGGCCAAGGTCTCTGTAGAAGTTCCCGTGTCTAAGGCAAAGGTCAAAGTACCACTTGAAGCGAATAATTTACCATCCAGTGACGCAAAACTAGCTTGTTTAACGGCTCGGAAGGCCGCTTCTTGCTCGGTATATTTTTGCTCAATGACGACTGAGGTGTTAGCTATATTGCTATTATCTGAACCGTCGTTAACCTGCCAGGCAATAGACCGGTTGTCACCGGGTTGATTGGACGTTGTATTAAAGGTTACCGCGCGCAGGGCATTTTGCCACTCGGCTAAGGTAGCCGTTGCACCACTTGACGTCAGAGTCAATGTGCCAGTCGCTGTATCAAAACTTGCAGCAATATTGTCCATATTGCTACCGTTGTTATCGAAGGCTAATGTATCGCTGCCATTCAAATAACCAGATGCTATCTTAACCGTTGCACTTGCGAAGGTTGTATCGTCTTGATCACCAACAGAGAGTTTTGGGGCCAGCGTTACAGGGCTTCCACCCTCGGCAAAATTCACTTCATGGTCAGCGTCACGAATGACGTAAGGTATATCATTAATGTTACCCACGTTAAGTGTGACAACCGCTTCACTAGTCTTGCCAACGGAATCAGTGACCTGCACGGTATGAGTAAATTGGTTTACACCACTCTCATAATCATTCGTCGACGCGCTCAGACCTGCAATAGTAAGCAGCACATTACCGTTACTATCTAAACTAAAATAGCCATCTTCTGAAGTTAGATGATAAGAGTTGTCGCTATGCTTAAACGCATATGACGCAATAGAAGAATCATCAGTAGCAGCCACTAGGCCCAGCACATTACCAACAACACGATTTTCACTATAGTCAATGCTCTGTGCGTTAATTGTTGGATTAGATTCATCCAGATCAGTCACAGAGAGAGTGATAGTAGCGCTAGCAGTTTCTCCTGCAGCATCGGTTGCCTGAATAGTTAAATCAAAACTATTTCCGCTAGTTTCATAATCGTTGCTAGCGACACTGGCTGCTGCGCCTGCTGAAGTGAGGCTGATATTACCATCAGCATCGATGGCAAAATAGCCAGCGGTATTACCACTAGTAATACTGAAGCTAGTCACACCATTAAGATCGCTGCTACTCACCGTACCCAGAATATCGCTAGTGGTACGATTTTCTGCGTATGTGAAGGTCTGGTTTGTCATTGTGGGAGCAGTCGAATCTACAACGATGCTAACTTCTGCCGTTGCCTTAGTGCTGTCCAATTCTACTGTTAATGTGTAAGGACCATCGGCAAGTGCGTCGGCATCTGCTACGGTGATTTGCACTGTAGTGCCAGCATCAGCGGCATCAACAGAAACACTGCCCAATTCGTTGCCATCGGCATCGAACAGGGTAAGGGTATCGCTATCTTGAGCGTTATCAGGGACCTTAATATCAAACGTCGGTGTATCGTCCGAAGTGATATTGTCCTTATTAGAAACACCCGTATCAGAGGCATCTACCAGATCAATACGCGGGCTGTTGTTCACCAACTTAATGGTGGTAGTGGCGCTGAGTGTGCTCAAACCGTCGTTGTCGGTAGCAACCATCTCTACATAAGCCAAGCCATTGCTGTTAGCAGTGGTGCTAAAGGTCACGCTTCGCAGGGCGGACTGCATGGCCAAGGTGCTGCCAGTATTGGTCAGGGTCAATGTGCGGGTGGCTGCATTCCATGCCCCTGTTACCGCAGCGGTGTCGGTGAAATTGAGAGTATCGCCAGAGAAACCATCGGGAATCGTCAGCGTCACGCTAGAAACGGTGCCATCATAGTCCTGCAAAGTTACCGCGGGCATTAAGGTTACTGGGATATCTAACCCCCAGTCATACTGCACCGTATTGCTTGCCTTATCGATCACAATGCGGTCATTCACCGCACTTAAACTGACTACAGTTTTGGCGATATTGCTATCGATCACACCATCGTTAACGCTGAAGTTAAACACGCGTTGTGCAGTATCTGGATCTTCACTCAGGTTATTAAAACCTAAACTATCTAGCAGAGCCTCGTAAGCGGCCACTGTATATTCCGCACTGCCGGTGTGTTTAAAGGCTACACGAGTTTTGCTGCCATCGCTGCTGATAGTGGCAGTAAATGTCTTACCGCCCACTGTGATTGAAGCAGTACCATTTTGGGTAACATCTAACGCGGTACTACCCACCATCAAACGGTCACCGCTTGCGACGTTGCTGTTTACGGTGAGGCTAGCAAAGGTGGTGTCATCCACATCTGCCAAAGCAGTGACACGCGTTGGAATGAGCGATACCGTGGTGTTGGCATTCGCTAGGCCCTGGGCCTCGGTCCACGACACAGCATGATCAGTTCCAGAAGCAGCGCCATTCAGATCAATAGTCGGCGCATCGTTTACTGGTAGGAGGTTGATAATAATTGTTGGCTCGATGAGCGACAGGCCGTTAGCGTCATAGCCGGTGGCGTTCGCCGTACCAACAAATTTAAAGCTAATGCTATTTATGCCGTCGCCGTTATCGTGCGACCCGGCTTCATAAGTTAACTCATTGAATTGGGCGTAAGTGAGCGTATCTCCCACCGCAACAGCGGTACCCGCACCGTTAACAAAACTGCCACGCGATGAGCCTATATAAGTTATTTTGACCGTATCGCCCGGGGCGACACCAAACTCTTCAGCGGCAAAGGGCAACACCGTATCTTCATATGCGTAGGCGGGATAGACCTCATCGTATTGATAGATCGGCGGTCCGACCATCGTCACTGTGGCGGTATTTGATGTTTCGTTGCCACCGTCGCCATCCGTCAGACTCACTTCAATTTGACGTATAACAGAAACAGCATCAGTACCGACGTAGGTGTAACGGAGTGCTTGTAACAAGGCGCCGACATTATCCTGCGTAGCACTGGTATTCAAGGTTATACGCAGCGCCGAGGTGGCATTCGTTGCAGCGTCGTATGTGCCATCGAGACTGCCATCAATTGCTCCGATTACAGTACCCTTATAAGAAACGTCAGCACCACTTAGGGAAATATCTCCCACAGCCACAACCGACAATTGGTTTTCGTTGGCTTTACCGCCATTAAAAGTAACGTTGATCTGTCCACCGTCAAAGTCGGCAGAATCAATATCACTCACCAAAATAGGGTTAAATGGGTCAATGATTACCGCGCTGTTATTGGTGCTCCAGTACGCGATATCACCGTCGAGATTGGCAATAACGGGGGCGTCATTGACACTATTGACAGTGATATCGTAAGTGTAGGCGTCTGCACTTAGGCCCTTGCCATCGCTCACCTGGAACTGCCAGATATCGCTGCCGTAGTAGTTTGCATTGGGGACATAGACCAGCTTGTTAGCATTAATGTCGGCCACAGAAATGGTTTGACCTGCAGTGACGAAAGCGCCATCTAATTTCAGATCACCATTTTCAGGCAAGCTTGTCACTACGACACTTGATAGTGTGTCACCAGAATTGGCGTCATTAAATCCAAAGTGACTTGCCAAAATCGTCAGCGAGGCATCCTCGTTAACGCTTTGTGAAGCATCGCTCGCGGTGGGTAGCGCATTACTCAGTACAATCGGGGTAAAATTGAACGGCACATCATCAGTGCCATCAACGCCACCAATATCACCGTTAATGCTGTTGGTTTGGGTCGCAGTCAGCAGCACCATACCAACCTTCGAGTCGATAGTGTAACCGCTAAAACCACCTTTGCTATTGGCAAAACTTTCTAGGTCATTGATATCAAGTTTAAAGCTAACAAAACCGTCGTCTTTGCCATTGCTATCTAAATCAAGACCGGTGATTTCTTTGATATCCACCGCGGTGCCGTCTGGCATGACTGCCGTTTTGACGTTGAACGAGGAGGTGCCAGGCGAATTATTATCACCTTTGCCCGCTTCATACAGTTTAACGCTGACTTCGCGCCCATTAGAGGATACATACACCCCAATAAAGAAATTAATACTAGGGTTTTGAACCGTGGTATCAGCGATACCCAACAAATGGAAAGTACCACTCTTCTCGTTGGCAGACTCCATACGGATTCGGAAAGCCACTTCTTCGGTGAAGTCATTGTATTTGGTGTATAGCAGAGGATAATCCGCATTACCGACCAAATCGACGCCGTCGGATTTGGCTTGGGTGTCGTTGTTGGGGTCGTAATTAGCACCGGTTAAAATGGCCATCCAACCGGTATCGCTATTCACATCAATCGCGGTAGTGTCAGGGAAAATAATATTCACAGACACATCAGAGGCATTGGCATTACCGGCGTTATCAAACACTCTATCAGATGCCAACGTCACAGAAATATCATCAGCACCAGTGGTAACAAAGGTATGATCTGCACTAAAACTTGGTGTGACCAACACGCGATAACGGTTATCCTCCGGTAAAACGGGATTCAATGGATCGTTATCGCGCGTTTCATTATCGGGATCGACATTGGGATTGGTTGAAATACGCTCCAAATTTGACAGCGTCGCATTGGTCGCGCTCAAATCAGCCAATGTTAGGTCGCTGATGGCTTCGTTAAAATCCAGATACACATAAAATGCCGTGCTACCGTCGTGCCAGCGCGCATCGGAGGTCATAGTAGGGACAGGCGCAGTATTTTCTAGCGTATAGGTTTCACTCAGTTCAGTAGCAGCAAGGCTGGTTTTATCGACATTATCGGTGCGGGTTGCCGTGTCCAACATGTCAGCACCACTGGCCAACTGCAAGCCTAGGCTACCCGCCGCATTAGCAATACCCGCGCCGCCCACGGTGACAGAGTAGGTTTTGCTGTTGACGAGTGTGACGGAAAGAATTTCACCTGAACCGGCTAAATCACCGGTGAGAGCAAAGTCGGCGGTATCAACCCCACGCATACCCTCACTAAAAATCACCTTGAAGGTCAACTGATCGGCGTTAGTCAACGCAGTGGTAGGAGCAGTCCGCAACACCGACAACAAGGTCGGCGCAGCGGGCTTTGGTGTCACCTGAATCGAAAAATCGACCCCGACAACTTCCAACGCACCATCTTCGCCACCATCGGCAACATTAAACGTAAACTGATCGTCGGTGTCGTTTGTGCCGGTATGCTTGTACTTCAGCAAGCCATTATCGATGTCAGCCTGGGTAAAGGTTGACCCAATGCTAAGGGTCGCCTCACTTCCATTAAGGGTACCGTCACTATCAGCATCTAACCAAAGCTGGCCGAAACTGGGCGTTGCCGTAAGCGTAAAGGTAATGCCCTCGCCATCATCATCGCGGTCGACCTCACGCAGGAAATCGTCGCTAATGGTAGCAGTGTCACCTTGGCTGACACTGAACAACTCTAGCTTTTGGAAGGTTTCTAGCTGCAATTCACCGCGTTGGTTCATCGAACTGACACCCTCGGAGGTCATTACAGAGGGACCTTCGTTGGCACCGCCGGAGTATGTCAATGTGAAATCTTGATAACCCTGACCACCGTATTGGTCACTTGCATAAACTCGCACGGCTAAGCTGCCGCTACCGGCTGGGGCCTTGGCAATAAACTGACCTGCACCACTCACGTCGTCATAGGCAAAGTTGATCCAACTAGGTAGTTCGACGTCATTACCATTGCTATCGATCAGATAAGCACTCAAAGATAGAATATCGCCGTTATCAGCATCGCTGAAATCGCTGCGATTAACGTCTTTTGTGACCTCTGCGGCGCTACTAATGGTCCAGTCGCTGATTGCGCTACCAGTCGGTAGATCGTTAGCATTGAGCACCCATAACTTAAAGGTTGAAGTCACCGAATCGCCGTTTGCAGTACCGGTTACTGAAATAGTGTAAGGGCCAGGCACCGCGGTAGCTGGCGGATTGCCGCTGAAGGTTCGAGTGCTTGCATCAAAACTCAGCCAGCTACTGATACCCGCTGGGATAGAAGCTGTGTAGGTAAAAGAATCACTATCAGGGTCAGTAAATGTATCACTTGGCACAACAAAACTTTTGCTGCCAGCGCCATCAAAGGTCACATCATTAATGGGGTTGGTCACCTGAGGCTTGGAGGGTGAGTCACTAAAGCTAAGATCAAATGTATCACTCACTGCGGCATTGCGACCATCGCTGGCACTAACCTCTATGGTCAGACTGGCACCATTGGTTATACCTGCATCGCTGGGGTTGCCACTAAAGGTTCCCGTTGCTGCATCAAAGGTTAGCCAACTGGGAAGCGCAGACCCACCCTCCAGAGTGGCAGACAATGTCAAAATATCAAAATCTGGATCACTGAAAGTCGAACTCGGCAAAGTAAAGCTTTGCTCGCCACTAGTGCTCCATTCCTGATCGTTAATTGCTGCAGACACCACTGGCGGCGACGACACAAGTGCCATTAAGGTGCGTTCAACGTCATCAGTTGTTGGGTCACCATCACTTAGCGATACGGTTAAACGGCCTGAAGTTTGAGTGTTGTCTTTGATAAATTTTAAATTGTCATCAATAACATCTTGCTGAGTAAAGGTATCTCTGGCATCGGGGTTAGCTTCACTGTAAACGCCCAAAATTTCGTTTTCATCGGCGACATCGTCGCCATCCACGTCGATATAGAATGTGCCACCCGCAGGGTTAGCGGTCACGGTATAAATCAAATCGGCATCTGCAGTTTGTGCATCGGACCCGTCTAACTCTGAAGTCGACACCACATGACTACCGTTCTTGGCGATATAGAAAGAACGCGTCACCAATGACGGCGCGGTTTCAGTCACATCAGTGAGAGTAATAGTCACATCTTGTTGGTAACTCAGACCGCCACTATCGGTGACTTTAACACGCAGAGTTTGCGTGGTAGCCGTCTCATAATCTAATCGCGCGCCAGCCGCAACGGTAATGGTACCGTCAAGACTCACAACAAAGTTGGCATTGGACACTCGCTCAAACCGCAGTGCGTCTCCGGTATTGGGATCAGTCGCTTGCAAGCGGCCCACCACGGTGGTCGCTATTGCATCTTCCGCGACGCTGCCACCACTCAACCAGCTAATCGCCGTGGGTGCATCGTTGGTATCGGTCACATTAATCTTAACGGTCTGTACCTCAGACAAAGCCACACCATCGTCTACCGCAAAGGTAAACGTTGCATAATCGCTGCCGAATGCATTGGCAACTGGGGTGTAGGTCAATTTGCCTGCGGCGATATCTGCCGCGCTCACAATGGTGTTGACAGGTACCGCCGTTCCATCAAGCGCCAGGGTACCGGCAACGGGTAAGCTTATAATTTTGACTCCATCGAGTGTGTCACCACCATCAATGTCGTTGAAGGCAAAATCAGCCACCGTCAACGTGCGGACTGTATCTTCATCCATAGTGATGGTTATATCACTTGAGGATGGCGCATCATTGACGGCTGACACTGTAATGGTTGCGCTATCAAGCTCTTCGCTCAGCGTAGTATTGCCGCCTAATTGCTGGGTATCAAAGGTATCGCCAACTCTACCTTCGGTTTGATCCCACGCACGGAATTGAAGGGTTGACGTACCGTTGTAATCTGCATCAGGAATAAAACGCAAGCTGGCAGTGGCATCAAGCAATAAAGCCGCACTTGCCAAATCAACGATGCTACCTGTAGTAGCCGACACATTGGTCCAATCACCATTGGACAACTTGTACTGCCACACACCATAGGTATTGTTCACCTGGGTCAAAGCGATCGCTTGAACAGCACTACCATCGGGGTCGGTAATACTATTGGCCACTAGCATATCAGCCACGGTGGTACCGCTATTATTTGCCGTTTCAATATCTTCAGCAATGGTCGCTAATGCTGGAGATTCAGTGTCATCCAATACAGGAGCGTCATTAATGGGATCCACAGTAATGGATACTGTGGCGCTATTAAGGCTGGTTAAATTGCCATCAGAGGCACTGTAGGTAAAGGTTGCGTTACCGTTGTAATTACTGGTGGGGGCAAACGATAGTTTAGCGATATCGCCCGCGGCAATGACGGCATTTTGGCTAATTTCTTGGCCATCTAATAATAACTTACCGGCAGCCGCATCCGGCAATGCCGTAATCGTGATCTGATAAAGGCTATCTAACTCTGGATCCGCAAAATGGCTGTCAAATTGTTGTTTACTAAAGCCATAGCTGACATCTTCGTCGGTATTTAGGTTCCAATCTGACAAGGTCGCCGCGGTATTACCCACACGCACAACTACTTGACGCGTTTCAGACACGAACTGATCAGGTAATATGGCATTCAAGGTCGTCAGGAATGGCGCCGCAAGACTGGTCCCATCCCCGCCGTATTCAATCACTGAATTGCGATCAACGCTTTGGTAATTCGTCGCACGAGCAACAGAGCTTCCTGCGTAATCTGCCCAATAAACATCACCCGTTAACGGATCAACCGCCATATAAGAAGAATTGTGAATACCTTGTTGATATAGATTGTACGGTGTGCCGTTAAAGGCCATATTTCCAGTGGCAAGATCGTAGACACGATAGTCCATTTCAGTATTTGAGTAAAAACGCAATACATAAAGGTAACGGCCATCACTGCTAGCACCATGATAAGTGCTCAGCCAACCCCAGTTTTCATTAATGGCAATATCTTCGCTGAAAGAGAGTGACAACCCGTCTTCAGATAAGCTAAACAGCCTGACTTTACTGTCTGTGGTGCTAAGAATGCCTAAACGACCATCAGGCATACTGAACAGCGATCCGCGAAAATGGAAAGTACCATCAAGAAGGCCATTGGTTGATGGCAGTATGACTTCAGCAATCGTGTTGTCTGCTAAAGAAAAACGATAAATTTTATCGTCGCTTGCACCAGGGTTAATATTACTATTGCGGAAATACAGGTAACCATTGGCGTAGACCATTTCGGATTCAACACCGCCCAAAAGCCCCTGAGGGTCGATTTTCAAATGATCTCCACTACCACCCAGTCGGTTGCCCTGCATATCGTGCTCAATGATCGTACCACTGTCGTTGGGGTAGTAGATAAATAAGCGCTTACCATCAGTGGCCAATCCGGTGATATCCCATTGAGAGTCGCTGTATGCGGTGCCACTCGCAAAACTCAAAACAATGTCTTCAAACTGATCCATGCGGACAAAATCACCCGCCTCATAGGCGGTATGATTTTCTCCCGACAAGTCATTAATCAGACCATTGGCGCCAGTAGAACTGCCATTCCAATAGCCAATTAAATTGGCATCGGCGAGATCAGTACCTGCAAGGGTGTCGTTCATATTGGCTTGAATTTCAGCCTGGGTGCGGGCATCTTTCCATATCCGCATTTCGGTAATGGCACCATCAAAATACTGGTCTGCCACCCAGTTACTGCGACCAACATAGGATTTAGTGCGGGCAATATTTGTAGGGTCTTCAAAGGCGTTTAAAACTTCTAACTGCTGCTCTACCCCATTAAAGTAGATTTTAACGCCGCCATTGCCATCGTACACCGCCGCCACATGAACCCAAACGTCAAGCGGCAGTGTACTGCGGGTAGCAACTGTTGCTGTAGCAGCTAGATTGATGCCATTGTATTGTTCCAATACGATCTGGCCGGTATCACCGCGGAACCCGAACCAAATATTGTCGTTCTGATTGCCATTACCCAAGTCGAAAATGCGGCTCCAAAGAGCAGCGCCATCGGCTTTAACCATAGCTTCTAATGTGTAAGCGCCATCACCGGACCCTAGCCCATCAATCGTACCTAGATCGATATAGTCCGTCTTACCATTCAATTCAAAGGCGTTGTCAGTGTTGGTGAAGTCGATCTCGTAATTTGTGAATACCGAATGGCCAATATGGCTTCCTGCATGATCGGTCCAGTAGAAATCACCCGTTATAGGATCACGAGTTAGGAAGGTTGCGTTGTTAATTCCTCCTCCTGTTAAAGCACGAGAGCTACCATCATAAGCCACATTACCCGTGGTCAAATCGTAAGCTTTGTAATACCCATTAAAACCATTAAGGATGTAAAGGTAGGTTCCGTCTGAAGCAAAGCCATGCGAATCAATGAAGCCGGTGTCTAACCAGCCCGTCGGATCGGTAATGTAACGCGTTTCGTCCAGCGTCAATGTCAAACCATTATTAGACACATTGAATAATTGCACAGTGACACGGTTACTTGCATTGTTTACAAAACCCACTGTACCTAAACGGCCATCGGGCATCGCAAACAGGTTGCCATATAACCAGCCGTCGCCATCTAGGAAAGCAGGGCGATCAGTGACAGTTGTCACAGTCGGGGCTGTAGTTGCCCAATTACTAGACTCCAATCGATAGAGAGTATCGTTGGATCCGGCTGCAGTACCATTTGAATCGCGGAAGTAAAGCGCGCCATTGGCGTACACCAAGTCACTCCAAAACCGATCGGCGGCTACGGTATACTGAGCAACCAAAGCACCTTGCATACTATAAACACGCAGATTTTCTGCGGCTCGGTCTGGATACATAATGAAAATGTGGTTACCGTCTGTCGCGAAGCCGCCCGTGTCAGACCAGCCGTCTGTAGCTAATGCCCCATTCTCTGATAACTGAATGGTGTCAAACTCATGTAACCTTTGTGGGAATCCGTCAAACGTCTGCCCGTCAAACTCATCACGCTCATCACCTATCGCACTTTGCAAGACGCCATTAGCATCGAGATAGGCGGCGTCTTCAACGCTGTAAACGCGAATATTGTCAATCGCTGCAGATTCATTGCCCCCCCCCTCATCAAGCGTCGTCTCAAATTTAAGCTCTACCGATTCACCAAAACCGGCGGGCAAGTCGATAACAATGTGGAAAGACTGATCTTTGTAGCTACTGGCAGTATTGCCCGTGGACGCGTTCCAGTTACCGTAGTCGTCGTTAGGCGTGACGCTATAGTTAACGGTATGACCATCAACATTCCATGTGCCAAAATAAGTTTCAGTCTGGTTGATACCAACAGATCGATAAAAATCCACTCCAGCGCCGTCATTCAAGCGCAAGATAAAGCGTTCGTTATCCCAGCTGTCGAGGGCCAGAAAATCCAGTTCAATACGGGTCGCTTGATTGTCGATATAATACGTTTTTACCGCATCATAGGCCCTAAACCATAGCGCATCGCCCCAACCGGCAATATTGACCAAAGACGGAAAAAGAGAGGTAGTGTTATCTGCACGATCCCAACCAGCAAGATTACCGTTTTCAAAATCATCGACATTACTAAATGAGGTGGGATTAGTTTTGTAAACGGACACGTTGTCAATACCAACTGATTCGTTGGTTGAACCTTCATTAAAGTTACCGTCAAAAGCTAACTTGAAGTCATGGCCAAAATCAGCAGGTAGCTTTAATGTCACATGAAACGATTGGTCAGAGGCTCCGGTGGGATCCGACCAAGAGCCAAAATCATCGTTGGGCGCAATAGTGTACTCTACAACTTTACCGTTGATTTCAGTGGTACCGACAACCGTTTGGGTGACTTCATTGCCATCGACAACTTTGAAGAAGAAAACCTCTTGTCCGTTGATTTGGGTGCTGACTCCGTCAAAACCATAGGTACTAGTGTTGTCCCAGCTACCCAACTTCAAAAGATCGAACTCTACAGTGGTAGCCTCGTTATCGATGGTAAAGTTTTTGGTGGGAATGGTCCCACTAAACCACATCACCTTGCCAAAGCCATGGCTTGAAATAGTAGTTATATTGTCGGAGATTGAGGAAGTATTCACCCCGTTCGTCCAACCAAGCACGCCGTTATCAAAACCCTCTACCGCGATGGAGTTAGGCTTCTGCCAAATAGTAAAGTCATCGATGGCATAGCCTTCATCAGTGGCGGCGCTACCCAAGCTTGAATCCATACGCACGGTCAGTACGTCGGTAAAACCTTCTGGAACCTTGATCTGTACTTGGAAAGTTTGATCAGCCCAAAAATTACCAAAGAAATTATGGTAATCATCCATGGGGGTAATGGTGTAGGTTATATCCCCTGCGGGTGTCGACACAGAGCCACTTACGGGCGTTGTAACCTCTTGATAACTATAGATTTGGTCAATCACTCGGTAAGAGGTGGTTCCATACTTACCCGAGTAAAGGTCGAAAATAAAACGTTCGTTATCCCAACTGTCGTTACGCGTAAAATTAAAAGTAATGACCGATTCGTTTTGGTTAATATCAAACGATTTATACAGCGGTTGATTCGCATCGACGGAACTGTCGTAGCGGTTCATTAGCTTTTCGCCGTTTATCGCCACTGTATTGCCGGAACTGACAAATCGCCAACCGGTGTTGCCGTGTGAAAAATCATCATACGAGACGCGTTGCCAACCCGCCTGCTCAAGGGCACTTGAATTGTCGAGCTGCTGGGTGTAGCTGGCATTAACGTCACTGACATTGCCGTTACTGTCAACCCACTTCCAATCCATTGAACCGTCAGAAGCTGTAACATTTTGAGCGCCTACCCAAACACCCAGAGAATTATTGAGTTGGGTAAGCTTGGTGATAATGGCCAACTCATCGGCGTCATCAATACGCGCCAAATAGCCAGAATTAGCGGCACCATCGACTTCGTAGCTTGAACCCTCAGCCGTTATTTGAGCATCGGTGAAGTTTTCTGCACTGCCGTCAAGTTTGTAATAGTGACCTGTTTTGGCACTGTATACGGTCACATCATCAACAAAAACGAGGGTATTGCCAGTATCAACTTTAATCGCTGACGTTAACTCACTGGGAAGCCCTAATGCCGTTTCACCGAATTCGGTGAAGTATCCAAGATCAGATTGATAAGAGGCGTCGTTATACTGCGCACCGTTGTATGGGCTATCGCCACCTAACCACCAGAATGAACCATAATCTTCGCTCAAATTATTGGGTTCACCTGGATTCCATGCCCCGTCAAACGGCGAGCCAGCTTTTGGCCCACTACCCCAGAACCAACCAGCGTCTAATTCGCCATTAAGGTTTTCTGTTGCATCGACCTGATACAGACCAACATAGCCGCCATAAGCATTAGCGTCAGCCGTTAAGGCGCGCATGATGATCATTGATGTTTCATCAGTAGGTGTGGCCAGGTAGCCCTGGACCCCATCCAACGTGGCACTTTCAGCCGCGGTTTTGGCTTCATCCCAGTTACTAACATTGTTGGCTGACAGCGCCAAATAGTGACCGGTATCTAGATTATAAATATAATCCTGACCGTTGCGGGTAACCTGTGCGCCCACCAAATTAATATGAATGCTTGTAGCCACCTCATCTGAGCTAAGGACGTCCGCACCACCTTTGTGAATTGCAAAGACTAGCTTTTCACCGGCCTGCAACAAAATTTGATGCAGAGTCGCACGTTCCTTAGCCACACCGGTATTGTCATCGACAATGGTTGCATTGTCTTTGCTGACTAAAGTGGCATTGCCATTGGCATCGACCTTGTACACTTCGTACATTGGATCAGTGGGGGAACTACCTGTATGAGCATCCCAGAAGCGCGCATCCACTGCGTAAACACCCGAGGTTTCCGCGGTAAATTGAATGGCGGCTGGATTCGAGTAGCCAGGTAAAATTTGTGGGGTGCCCACTACCGTGGTGGCCCAATGAGGGTCTAGCGTGGTATAAAAACCAAACGACGCCCAGCCATCTTCAGTATTCCAGTTGGATTGCGTGGGGTGATCAAACCAAACACTGTCATCCGACACTTGAACACGGCTTTTATCACCGGTCATGGCCTGGAATGTACCGTAATTAAAGTTGGCACTGCCATCGCCTTCGATGATACCCAAAGCCCACTGGCCATCCACGCCATCGCCATTTAGGACATCAAAGTCGCGACCTAGGTCCCAAGACGTTTTTGCGGCGTGATTGTTGTAATCACTTGCGAGGGGATACCAAGCCACCAAATTGGCTTCATAACCACTTAACGATTGTTTGGTATCGAGGGATTCATTGATCTCGCTCTGATCTAGTATACGATCGTACACGCGGATATCAGACAGAGAACCTTGCCAAGAGTTGTCACCCAACCACTCGGTGGCATCATTTTTACGATAGACATCGCCAATGCGCATACCTACAGCAGGTAGAGCGGCCTCCATAGTGCCAGTGCCAATTTTGACACCATCGATGTAGAGCGTGCCTACATTACCTGTGCGAGTAACTGTGAACTGGTGCCACTCACCATCTGATGGGAAGGCATTATCGATATACCAGTTATCACCGAGTCTTATGCGCCAGTTGTCGCCATCTTTAGCCAACGAGATGAAAAAGTTATCCGGATTATTCCCCTGTGAAAGAATAAAATATTGTCCATCAGCCACGTCGTCATCGATTTGCGCCCAAGCGGAAACCGTAAAATCAGCGAGTACGGGTAAGGCCGCAAACTGGGTGTCGATAAACTCACCGTTACCACTCAGCGTCACCACATTGCGGGTACCAATATCGACAGTGCGTAATGTGAGATCAATGTTGCGGACGTGATCGTTATCGTTGCCGGTAGTGCTATTAGCAAAGGTCAAGGTGCGCAGAACTTCTTGGTATTCTTCTGCGGTTGCCTCACCCGTTAGAGTAAGTACACCCGTCTGGCTGTCATATGCGGCACTAATGCCATTGGCTGTCGCAACAGTCGTATCAACGGCCAAGGTATCATTGGCGACGAACTGACCATTGGTGGCGTCTGTCACCGACACATTGACGCCCTTAATAACGTCAAAAGAAGCATTGGTGGTATAGGCGGCATCGGCATCAAAAATGGTAAGGCCGGAATCGACTAGCACGGCACCCAGCGCATCACCGGTATTGGGACGAACACTTAGGCTGTTACCTGAAGTAAAGGTAACCCGCGGCGCATCGTTGATTAAATTAACTTCGATGGTAGTGGTCGCAATATTGCTACTTTCATTAGTACCATCGCTAGCTACCCAGCGGAAGGTGTCATCACTGCCGTCAGTCACATCCGCATTGCTATTGCTCGCCCAGTCCGCTTTGGGGGTATAACGTAGTTTTGACAAGTCACTGTATGCAATGACCTGATTTTGAGCGACTAGCTCGCCGTCGTCCAAGTTGCCACTGCCATTATTATCTAACCACAGACTACCCTGACCCGGTAATTCAACAATTCGTATAGATTGTTCGGTTTTACCCACGCCGGCGGTGGTATTGTCGTCGGCATGAGTATCTGTATCGGCATAGACAAAATCTGCCGCGGTAAATGACAGCGTGGTATCTTCATCAACCGTTTTACTGGTACTCGTTACAGTGCCAATATCGTTAGAATTGCTAAGATTTAAAGTAAAGCTTGTAGTTTGTGTTGCATTCGTTTGCCCCGAACCATCATCTGCCGTAACCGTAATATTTAAACTGCTGGCACCCGCTGGTGGGTTTCCGCTCAGCAAACCAGTACTAGAAATAGAGAGCCAGGCAGGCAATGCAGCCCCATTAGCCAACGTTGCACTATAAGTAAAAGTATCTGTACCAGGGTCTAAATCAGTAAAAATTCCAGCCGGAATTTGATAGGAAAAGCTACCCTGCCCTGCCCATTCTTGATCAGGGATTGGCTTGGCCACCACAGGTTGATCGTTATCATTGGTATAGCTTATGGTAAAGTCTTTACTGCTTATCAATTGACCATCGGTCGCCTTCAAACGGATGGAAAGCGTGCCGGTATTTGCAGGCGGATTACCCGTAAAACTCAAGTCATTGGGGTTAAAGGTCAGCCATGTCGGCAATGCTACTTCGGAGCCGCCATCCATCAAAAACGCTGTAATGGTTAAATTATCGCTATCGGGGTCAAAGACAGTTGCATCGCCGGCTAATGACCAAGCAATAGCGCCTTGATGCTCACCACTGCCATCAATCGATAAATTTAAATCTCTAGCAGTCCAAACCGGCGCACGGTTTAGGTTGGTAATTTCTAAATTAAAATTACCCCACAGCTGTTCAGCATAGTTGTTACCACCTGACCACCAGACATTGTTATGTGGAAAAATCTCCCAGCCGTCAAACGACACTACAACGGTGTAGGTTCCACTCGTCAAATCACCTTTATAGATATCAGTTTGAGGCCACCAAGTTGACCCATTGCTGGCCGTCACCAAATTTTCAAGCGGCTTTGTGGGATCGAAACTACTACCTTCATAGATCGCAACGTTCATACCCACGTTACTGCCAATGGTCGAAACGCTGCCATTCGCATTTAGCTTATACATTGTTTCTGGAGTAACGTTGATGTCGTACTCGCTGTCGTAAGCTAGGGTAAAGGTCTGTGTTTCGTAGCGCGTACCAGCGCCAAAGTAGGTGGTTTTAATTATGGGCACCTTGAACCATACGGTCTTGGTATACCAAGGTGTCCAACCCCAGCGGAAAGCTGGGTAGGAGAAACTCGCCCAACGGTAACTCCAGTAGGGGACGCTGGTGTTATCGGTGAACTGATCCACCCATGCCGGGTTACCGTCTTGGCTAGTGTAGCTACCAACACCGGTACCTGATGCCTGATAAAACAGTCTTGAATCATATCGATCGACGTTAATCGTTGTCGAATCGGAGCCCGTTGTAATTGCTAGGTTTGCCAACGTGCTCTGATACTGTTCCACGGTTAAAGTCTGGCTGGCGACATCTCCAGATGTATATTCAAGATTCCAGTCACCCGCCTCGAGCACAGAACCGGTAGCATCATCGGATGCGGCGATATCGGCACCGGTCAGCTTAGCCAGTTCATCTACGAACTCCTGACCTACAAAAGTATCAGCCACGTCACAGCCGTAAATAAGAATGTCACCCTCTGCAGTCAGACTATTGCCCAGAAGACCTAACGCCTCTGCGAACTCCTTTAAATTCTGAGCGTTTAGATTTCCGTTACCGAGTAATAACTGCCCATCACTACCGTGTGTGAATAGGTGCAGCGCCTCAATATCTGTGCGCCCTTCTAAGGCTTCAATTAACTGCTCCAGCCCATCTGACGAGCCCTCAATCAGAATCACTTCCCAGTCCGAAGGCACCGTTTGTAGGATCTGATCTTTAAAAGGAACCGAGGCATCAATGACAACTAACTGCGTCGATGGATCAACATCAGCGATGGATATATCCATCTCGGCCAAATCATCGAGTTGACCGTCTACACTATCGTACGCCGTTTGAAAAGAGCTCCAAGACTCGTACGTCTCGATTGTTGGCAGCCCAAATTCACTATCCATTGCAGCAACAAAGATAGGCCCAGCTGAACCGCTTAAACTCTTGATGCGGTCCTGCCCTTGTTGACCCGGTGCCACTGCTACTACAGTGAAGGACTCAGACATACCGTCGATTACCGTAGGATCAAAATCTACTGCGGCCTGTGAGACCAAAATCAAAGGCTTCTCTGGAGTAGTGACGGACTCAATTGGCGCTATATCTGTGTTATCAATGAGATCCAAGGCTGTATCAACTGCAGCCCCGTCGAACATCAAACGTGGCTCTAAGCGCAGCATTTTCGGCCGTTTTGGAGCCGGCATCTGCCCACCAGACTTGGTTTCGTCTCGAGAGCGCTTGGCGCTAAAAGCAGAAATTACTTTTGATAGAGGGGTGCGTTTGAAGTTCATTTATACCAACCGAGTGCATAATTCTCACAATTCCGCTGGTATGCTATCAGACTCTCGGTGAAGAAAGCTTTCCAAAACTTTCATCAAATGTACGAGATTAGACTTGCCAACTAGTGGGACATGAGGGCGCTGTAAACCCTCAAAAAAACGATTTATGAATCTTCGACAGGTGTGAAGAAATATGCCTCAGTAAGGTTGCTCCAGAACGGGGGATGATTTAGTACTCGCCCGTTTAAGTTCTTGCTACTCTGTGGAAACTCAGCATCTTTGCACTGATTCTGTTTAAGGATTTTAGTGTTTTCAGAAGTCTTTAAACCGCTAGAACCCAGCCTCACGTCTATAAGTGGCGAGCGCAGTGCGCCAATATGGAGTAATCCAGGCCTGTGGTTCACCATAGAGGGTAAGATGCCCCTGTAGGATCGAGAGGTCTCCTAAGTAATCATCTTGCGGCTCTAACCGCAATTGGTAGATGGCGGTCTCTGGAATAACTTGATCCCCTCGACTGCGTGCCAGAATCTCTCCGCCATTTACACTACCCAACATCGTATCATTGAGTACGCGCGTAGCATCTGTCGCTATTGAGCTGAGTTCGACATTGAGCGGAGCGATAACACCTGAGTCGAAAAAGAGCTTACCTCTAGCTCCTAACTCGATTCTAGAGAGGTTCAGCTGATCGACATAAGCGACCACAACCGGCTTATCCTCGACAATGATCTGCCCTAAGGTGGTCCGCTCCTCCAACCAACTACCCGAATTGAGGTCGAGATCTTCCCAGTACACTGTGCCGGCAGCCGGCGCTCTCACTTCTAGCGCAACAAGCTTCTCGTTGATACCGTCTATTTCTGACCTCAGTTTCGCAGCATCAGAGGTTAGAACTTGGCTGCGCTCGCGCAGCTCATCGTTCACTGAGCGATTTTGTAACAGCCGTTCTATTCCTGCTAACCGGGTCTCTAGCTGCCGGCGTTCAAACTCAAGGTCGGGATTTTTGAAACGAGCCAGCAATACTCCCTGCTCTACCCGAGTACCCGACTCGACAACAATAGACTCCAAGCGAGCAGCGCTGCGCAGTGTTAGGTTGTACTGTTCTGCTGGCTTCAATACAGCGACGGCGTCTATCCGACTATCCCAGGGGATCGACACCAGTCCCGCAAATAACAGCAGAACGAATAAGGTTAAAAGGCTTCTGCGCGTGCGCACGATATCACTCCTGCGTTCGTACCAAATCTTAAGTTCACCCAAAATTGGCTTAAAGATAAACCAGTAGAGCTCAACCCATGCAAGTAATGGCCCCAGAGGTTTTGGGAACATCAGATAAACCAATACAGCGATACCACTAAACACTACAAGGCGATAAATCCATGTTCCCCAAGCAAATAGCTTGAGAAACCTAGAGCGCTTGCGCGAATGATACTCTGGAACAGCATCTCCCAGCCCAAACAGCCTCTTGCGCAAATCCCAGCGAGCAAGGTCGAAGGCACGCTTGTGTAAATTGGGTAACTCCAGCGCATCCATCAACAGGAAGTAGCCATCAAATCGCAAGAATGGCGATGCATTTATCGCAACCGTTGATATCCATGTGGTTGTCGCGAGTAGAAATACCCCCGTTCGCAGGGCGCCATCCGGGAGGATTGCCCAGAGAAGTGTGGACCAAGCGGCTATGCTGAGTTCGGTCATTATACCAGCCGCGCCTACAGTTAAACGCTGGCGTCGACTCTTGAGTTGCCACACATCATTTACATCGGTGTAAGCCATGGGGAACATCACCAAAAAGGCGACTCCCATGTTGGGTACCCTACAGCCGAAGCGTTTAGCCGTGTACGCGTGGCCAAGCTCATGCAGAACCTTAACGCTCACGAGTGTTACAGCATATGCGATCAAGCCATTTATGCTGAACATATCCACTAGGGTTGCCGTGAAAGTATCCCACTGCCGGATTGTTTGCACGAGACCAACCATCAGCGCAGCGAGTGTAGCCAGGGCGAATCCTCGACTGCCCAACCAGCGCACCCACGAGAGCGTATCGGTTAAGAACGGATCTGGACGCCAGAGTGGTACCCTGAAAAACAGATAGCGATGCAATAGCCAGACATACCAGCGTTGTTTTCGCTTATTGGTCTCGTTGGACATCGCTTGGGAGTCACGCGTTGAGGCACGCTGCGTTAACTCACGTTTATACAGAAACTCGATGACTGCTTTAACATAGTCCTCATCTAAATCCAGTACCGTCTCATCACGGATGGCTTGGAGGATCTGTTGTGGATCAGACAAATGCCAGCGGCAGAGTATCTCGAAGGTGGGCCAGTCGATACGAAAATAGAGATTGCGTACAGGATCGTGTAGCGACCAGGTCGGCTCGCCCTGAAGTGAACGCGGCCCCTTATAGAGCGCAAGCTCTTGGCGAAGCGCGGGTAAACTCATCTTACTTAGATTCCCACCCAAGCACGCAGTGCAGCCCAAGGGCGACGCGACACCCAGTACAGTAGACTTACCTGTTCTCCCTCCAGACGTGCAGTACCTTTAAGACCCACACGGGCGCGCAGCTCCTCAGTGTGAATCAACTCGGCTCGCGCGCGGTAAGCAAAATTGCCATCAGGACGAAGCTCTGGCTGATGCGCCAAATAAATAAGCTTTGCCGTAATGGGTGTTGTTGGATCAGCGCTTAAAAAGAGGTAGACAGGCGAATCGATCTTGAGCGGTAAAATATCGCTAGGAGAGAGCCAAGCTTCAACTAACACCTCATTCTCTCTGGCAATCATCATAATGCGTTCGCCCGTAACCACAGGACGACCGATCCATTCTGTTGCATCGTCCAGCAGTACGATCCCAGATTGTGGCGAGAGAACAGTCGAGCGCGCATTTAGAGCTTGAAGATACTCAACCTCAACTTCACGTTCCTCAATCTGGCTTTTTAGCACTGACAATTGAGCCTTACTCTCAGCATCAAAAAGAGCGCGCTGAGCCCGGGCGCGGTATTCAGCTTGGGACGTAGCCAAAGAGCGCTGTGCGACTTCAAGACGATTCTCCAGTGCAGCGCGGTCAAACTCAAAAAGTGGCTGCTCCACGTTGACCAACTCATTTGGTTGAACCGATAAGCTGTCGATAATCCCGTCCATGGGGGCACGCACAACGGCAGGCTCTTTCGGGATAAGTTCTGCCGGTGCTAACACCGACAGACTCACGGGAATTTGGCTAATAGCAATGATGACTGCAACTAGCCCTAGCTTGACGCCAGTACGTATCAATTTGCTTCCGTCGCGCCCTATTCCCAGACGTTGCGCCAAAGTGCGAGGCGCCTTGTACTGATAGACACCGCGCCAAATATCGCACCACTCTTGGACCAGCTGCAGCTCAGCCTGTGAGAAGGCACTGTCGCGCGCAAGCATTAGTCGGCCACCTGAAAAGCGTCCAAGTGGAGGTAAAAACACACTTACCACATGCGCAGGTAGCCAGGTTTTCCAACTGTCATCGTTTTGCGAAAGCAAACGTAAATCGGTCTGGTAGGCGAGCGTCTTTTCACCTTTTGGCGCACGTTTGAACCAGTTATCCAGCCACTGTGTGTAAGGCGCGCTGCGCTCTACAGAGCTTACGCCAGACAGCACCTCGACACCTTTCGCCTCAGTCCACAAGGCCGCTTGCCGGTAACTAACCAGAGAGACCGACTCGTTGACCAGCAGGAAACGTAACTCCGCGGCATCGCCGGCCTCACGAGCACGTCGACCAAGCTGCATTAAAGTGGCTAAAGAATCCGATTGAGGTTGCTCTATATCACTCATCTAAAAAACTCAAACAGGGATGGTAACTTCAGTTTAGCGCTAATCAAGCCTGTTAAACACGTTAGTCACAGTCACAACCAATAAAAACCCCGCCGAAGCGGGGTTGATGCTGATACTACGTCAGATCAGCCGCGCATACGCTTGGCGGCCTGAACCAGTTGATCACGCGCCGCACGCCAACTGAACTGCGAGTCAGATTGAAGCTGCGCAAACAGATCTGCTTTCCCAACAGAAACCGAGGTCTGCGCGTCACTAATCACTTCGATTGTCACCATAGTCTCAACCTGATCACCGTTGGCATCACGCGCAATGACACGGATGATTAGCGTGCCGCTAAACCCTTCAGGCGGAATACCTCGGAACTCCCCTTTCTCAGGGTCAAAAATAAGCCATTTAGGTAAATCCTCGCCCGTCGCCATCAGCGCACTGAGAGTAATCTCAGTTTCAGTTTCCGTGTGGCCAAATGTGTCAGTTGGAATCTGGTAACTGATGGTTGTGAAGCCGTCTCCCGCAGAGAATCGCTGCTCTGGGATGTTACGCATCACAATTAACTCATTATCAGGCTGCTCCAAAACAACATCAGCCGCAGGTGCTGGGGCAGGTTCCGGCACTTCCACAACCGGCTCTTCAGCTGGTGGTGGTTCAGGGGCTGTAAACGCAGCGGGTGCAGGTGGCGGAGGTGGCGGAGGTGGCGCCGGCGTATCGTCATCCAAACCAACCGTCGACGTCGTCAACACACCGTTTGTAAACACCTGCTTAACGCTAGTGCCATCATCATAGATCGTGGCCGAACCTAGATCCGATGAACCGCCGGTGTTCGTCGCCCTCAACTCGAAGCTGTGTCCGCCCTCGAGGATATCGTCGTTAACGATAGGCGTGCGAACGAACAGCTTGCCAGCGGAGTCTAACCGGACAAACGAGCCTGGAGTGTATGGCTTCCAAGTATTGCCATCCCAGTATTCAAGGCCTGGACCAAAGTCGTCGGTAGTCGCAGTACCAGCTACCAGCTCAAGCTTGGTGTATTGTCCCGCCGCACCGGAAATCGTGAATATAGCCTGACCAGTTCCCTCGTTGACTTCGATGTCGTTTACGGCCAGCGGACGGTCATCATCGAACGATGGCGACGGACCTACTGACGGAGTGCCTGGATTATTAGTGGTATTTTCATCAATCGGATCCGCCATACCACCAGTGCCGTCATCAAATATCGATGAGAAACCGCTGGCCTGCGTCGATGCACCCGAGTTGACGATCAATTCGAGCTGCTCTTCGCCCTCGTAAACATCATCGCGCTCGTTGGTGATATCGACAGCAACGAGCACATCCTGTGTACCCGCCTGGAATGGCGTGCCGTCGTATTTAACCCAATTCGCACCACCATCAACCGAATAGTAGATATCAGCCAAATCTAGCGAATCGTCTGATCCACCTTCGTCATCGCCAGTTGGCGCTTTACCGGTATCTGCATTATCAACCACGTCCAAGGTGAGGTACTGATTTGGATTCGCATCGACCGTAAAGATCGCACGTGGCGAGCCCTCGTTGTAATCCCCACCTGTTACCGTAATTGGACGATCGTCGTCGAACGATGGCGACGGACCTACTGCCGGGGTACCTGGATCATTGGTGGTTGTCTCATCAATTGGATCGGTCATACCACCAGTGCCATCATCGAAAATTGATGAGAAACCGCTGGCCTGCGTCGATACACCCGAGTTGACGATCAATTCGAGCTGCTCTTCACCCTCGTAAACATCATCGCGCTCGTTGGTGATATCAACAGCTACCAGAACATCCTGTGTACCGGCCTGGAAGGGCGTACCGTTGTATTTAACCCAGGTCGCACCACCATCAATCGAATAGAAGATATCCGCCAAATCCAGCGAATCGTCAGATCCACCTTCGTCATCACCTGTTGGCGCTTTGCCGGTATCGGCATTATCGACAACATCAAGCGTCAGCATTTGATAGTCATTTGCGCTCACAGTGAAGATAGCTCTCGGCGAACCCTCATTATATGAGCCACCAGTGACCGTAATAGGCGCAACGTAGTTATCGAAGCTTATTTTGCCCCCCATATCGAGACTGTAATCAGCCGTAGCTGTATCTAAGTCGCCGTCGATTACGGTAGCTGTAGCAGAAAGACTTATTTTTCCATTCGACAGAGCGACGTTGTCGAAATTCGGATCTGCATGATCGATCACTGCCGATTGTGACAAGGTCACTTCACCA
>JABXHP010000052.1 GCA_013373575.1 Oceanospirillaceae bacterium
GAACGAGATCGCTTTCACGCCGGCATGAGCCGCAAGCGCCTCGCCGACCTCTCCGCCGGACCCCATCACGAGGTTAAATAGCCCCTCAGGGATATCCTGCTTCGCAATGATTTCTGTAAGTGCAACGGCTGATGCTGGTGTAAAATTTGCCGGCTTCCAGATAACCGCGTTACCGTAACAAAGAGCTGGAGCAATCTTCCAAGCAGCCGTAGCTGTTGGGAAGTTCCACGGGCTTATAACTGCTACCACACCGACGGGTTCGCGGCGTACATCAATCTCGATATTGGGTCTCACAGAGTCAGCGTTCTGCCCTAACTGGCGCAAACACTCGGCCGCGTAATAGGTGAAAAATTGCCCTGCCCTGTAGATCTCACCTTTACCCTCAGCCAGGGGCTTACCCTCTTCACGACTAAGCAGCTCGCCCAACTCCGCACTACGCCCCATCAACTCCTCGCCGATAGCCTGTAAGACCGCTTGGCGCCTTTCTAGGCCGTAATTTTTCCAACTCGCCTGTGCAACAGAGGCTGACTCAACGGCACGATCTACATCGGCTGAGGTTCCTTGAGCAAAGCGCCCAATCAAATCTCTAGTATCAGAAGGGTTTATATTGTCCACTTCGCCCGCGCCATTAACCCAGGTTCCGCCGATGTAATTTTGGTAGCTAGTTGACATCTCTCTTCCTAATTATTGTTTGCGCAGGCGTACTGCGATGTTTTTGGTTGCTACGTAGTTGAACAGCGCCTCGCGCCCTTTCTCGCGACCGTAACCGCTCTGCTTCACGCCGCCGAATGGCGTCTCAACACCGCCCGCAAACCACTCATTTATAAATACCTGGCCTGCACGTAGACGGCGAGCCAGATAGAGGCAGGCATTAATATCCTGCCCGAATACCCCTGACACTAATCCATAGTCTGTACCATTAGCAATCGCTAATGCCTCATCCTCACCGCTGTAAGGAATGACGCAGAGTACGGGGCCGAAAACTTCTGTTTGCTCGATACTGCTACCAGCCTTGACCTGTAGCACTGTCGGCGGATAAAAAGAGCCCTGTGTTGGCGCCTTACCCTGCGCCAGCATCACCGCTCCCTCATCGAGCGCTTGCTGCACTAAGTTTGCCGCACGGTCGCGCTGCTGCGGGCTTATCATAGAGCCCATCACTAGCGATTCGCGCTCAATGCCACTGGCATCAGCAACCTCTATTGCGTCGACCAACTCACAGACACGCTCGTTAAACTCGAGCAGCAGATCCTCATGGATAATCACCCGTGATAGCGCCGAACAAACCTGTCCTGCACCAAAAAAGACGCCCCAACGCACGCTCTCGATCAACAAGTCGAGATCAGCATCTTTACGCACTATCGCGGCAGATTTGCCCCCCAATTCAAGTACACAGGGGATAAGGTTTTCGGCCGCTGCCTTAGCGACACTGCGCCCCGTTGCCACGGAGCCTGTAAAGACGACCTGGTCGATATCGGGATGCCCTGCCAAGGCAGCACCGGCGACAGCTCCCTCACCACAAAGCACCGCCATGACCCCGACAGGAAAACCGGCGTACTCCGCTGCCAATGCAAAATGCCGACTTGATAACGGATCGAGTTCTGGTGACTTGATAATGGCAACACATCCAACGGCCAGCGCAGCACCGACGCTACGCCCCACCATTTCAAGGGGATAATTCCAAGGGATTATCTGAGCCGAAATCCCCAGTGGCTCCAACTCTGTGAAGTCGATGTAGGCATCACCCAGCGGGATGCTATCGCCTTGAAAATTGTCTGACTGACAACCGTAGTACTCAAAGTAGCGCGCCGTTCCATCGACCTCAATTAGGGCCTCAAACAGTGGTTTCCCTGACTCGGCAGCCAATTCACTGGCAATTTCCATCCGATTAAGCGTGAAGTATTCACCGAGCTTACGAACCATTCGACCACGATCGCCAGGACGCATGCCCGACCACTCTCTCTGTTCCACGGCAGCGCGTGCTGCTCGCACCGCGGCATCAACATCCTCAACAGATGCAATTGCCTGCTGCGCTATCACCTTGCCGGTTGTCGGATTCTCAACATCGATAAAGCCCGCACCGCCATCGTGCCAAGCGCCACCCCAATAGTTCTTATGCACCACTCGCCTCCAGTGCCGCAGCTACCCAACGGTGGAATGCGTGAGTTGGCGGATCCATAGCGGGGGAGAATTTCCCGCCATCAAAACCTGGCGAGTGGCGACCACGCTGCATCGCTTCGACTACACCTATATCCTCCGTAAAAACCTCCTGCCAAGCATTCAACACCGCTGTGCGCGCCGCAGTCGTTGAACTATCACCGACCACGCCTGGCATGTAGAAGAGCCGCAGGCGCTCCTGGGTCTTTTCCGGCCCCTGTGGCAACAGCAACATAGCGAACGCATGATCTGCTTGAAGCCCCAGAAGCACATTGGGATAGAGACTAATATACTCCGCGTTCTCTATTCGTTCGGCGGGCCAGTCGGGTATTTTCGGCAGCTTATAACCCTCAAATTCGGAGAGTCGGTAGGCTGTACTTCCCTGCCCTGAGAAGCTCTGATCAACAATATTGTAGTGGTCGTCTAACTTTGAATAACTATTGAGCGCTGGATGAATCCAAGGAAGATGATAAGCCTCGCAGTAGTTCTCAACGGCCAGTTTCCAATTACAGGCTAACTCCTGCTCCCAGTTACCCGAATCGGCGTCCGCTTCAAGCGCTTGGTAATTTCCCGCAGGATGAAACTCCTGCCAACGCTCCAGCACACCCCTGATACGCTCTTCAAATGGGCCCGCGTTACCCCCGAGGTCGACAAAGATAATCCCCATCCAGATATGACTCTTAACCTCTTTCAGCCCGTGCTCTTCACACGCCAAACCCTCTACCTGATGGGTATTGATACCGCCCACATGGGGGGTCGCCACAAGCTTACCGGTCAAATCATAGGTCCAAGAGTGGTAGGGACAACAGAGCATACCCATCAACGTCGTTGGCTGCTCAGCTAAAGCGACACCGCGATGCGAACAGACATTGTGAAACACTCTAATTTCATCTTGTCGATCACGCACCGCCAATAGCGGCATACCCGCCAACTGTACTGGAAATATCGAACCCTTTTCCGGCAGGTCTGACTCAAATGCTACGCCGGCCCAACTTGTGCCGAACACCGCATCACGTTCCTGCGCATAGCCCTCGGCGGTAACGTAGTAGTGGTTTGGTAGACCACGTGCGTCCTCTATCGGGCCTTGCACTCGCTCTAGATCCAGGTTAACCAGCGGTATATTCACACCCGCTCTCCTCTTATTCTAATTATCTGTTAATGCATCAACCGCTTGCGCCGTCTGCTTCAAGGCATGAAACAGAGAGTCCGCAGATGAGCGTGGCCCCAGTATCTGCCACTCGCAACTACCTAAACCTACCACCCAACAGCTTAGATGCTCAATCTGTGTTCGCACAGCACACCCCTCTGCATAGGTTGAAGGCGGATTCATCACCAACCTCTCAAGCATAGCTGGGACCTTTACACCCTTGAGGGTAAAGCCACACCACGCGTCGCTCTGGTCGGTCGTCGCTACCTTCTCTTTCAGCGGCGCAAGGTCAGGAAGCTCGCCTTGTAGCAACCACTGCCCTTGCCCAAGCGGGAGCACCAGACAGGGCGACAGGGTCGCTGCAGTAGGTCCGGGAAGCTTGATGGTCAATTTTTCAAGATAGTTTTGAACAGGCTCCAATTCCCCATGCAGAGGCGCCAGTGATAGACGAGCCAGGTTCGGTAGTAACTGGACGCTCAGATCAGGCCGTTGGTAGTCGCCAGCACTCAGGGCTGGAGCTGCAGTTAATTTAAACACGTAGGCGCTCCCCCTCTGGATCAATAAAGTGAGGTGAGACAACGTTGACCTCTCGGTCAATATTGTCCAAAAGACTCACGGCACGCACTTTTTGATTCATATGCTGATCAGCCTGTTCAATAAATCCAATGCCGATATAGCAACCGAGATTAGGCGAATAACATGCACTTGATACCCAGCCCAGCGCATGGGCCTGATCACTCGGCTGCCCCTGAGGGATTAACCAGGATCCCGTTAATATCTGCTCTTCAGATTTGAATCCGACGAGCCGCAGGGTACTCTGTACCATGGCCTCACGGTTGGCCAGCACGCGACC
>JABXHP010000342.1 GCA_013373575.1 Oceanospirillaceae bacterium
CACCGCCCCAGAGTGTATGCCACTTGGGCTTATCCTTAATGCTCAAGAGCCATTTAACCGCGGCGCTTGCATCCGCATTTCCCACCCCAGTCTCTGCCCAGAATCTGAGATTCACGCCCAGGTGATCTGGTGTCGTGGGCAAACAAGCGGCTTCCAACTGGCAGTAGAGTTCCGTACAGAGGAGGATCTTTACCGCGTGCGTATGCTAGAGCAGCTCTGCCACATCAAGCTCTATCAGGTAGAGCGACAGCGTGAGGGTGAAAAGCTCAGCTTCGACACTGCCGCCGCACAATGGATTGCACAATATGCCGCCCATTTTCCGACAGATGGCTTATAATCGGGCACTGACAACAATTCAGTTCTGATCTCTAAGGAAAACAGATGCAGCAGCGGACAATCCGCGTTGGGGATATTGAAGTCTCTAACGACAAACCTATGGTGCTCTTTGGTGGTATGAATGTGCTGGAGTCGCGTGACCTAGCCATGCAGATCGCTGAAACCTACGTTGACGTGACCCAAAAGCTCAACATCCCATACATCTTCAAAGCGAGCTTTGATAAGGCCAACCGCTCCTCTATTAACTCGTTCCGCGGGCCTGGTTTAGATGAGGGTCTCAAGATCCTACAGGAGATCAAGAGCACCTTCGGTGTACCGGTTATCTCTGATGTGCACGAGCCCTACCAGTGCAAGCCGGCTGCTGAGGTGTGTGACATTATCCAGCTCCCTGCCTTCCTCTCACGCCAGACAGACCTAGTCGTTGCGATGGCTGAAACCGGCGCTGTTATCAATATCAAGAAGGCGCAGTTTTTGGCACCACACGAGATGGGTCATATTCTGCGCAAGTGTGAAGAGGCGGGTAACGATCAACTTATTCTCTGTGAGCGCGGTAGCAGCTTCGGCTACAACAACCTAGTGGTCGACATGCTTGGCTTCAGTACAATGAAAGAGTTCGGTTATCCCGTTATCTTCGATGCGACCCACGCTCTGCAGATGCCGGGTGGCCGCTCGGACTCAGCCGACGGACGGCGTGCGTTGGTAGCGCAACTGTCGCGCGCGGGACTCTCTCAGGGGATCGCGGGCCTGTTCTTAGAAGCTCATCCAGATCCAAACCTAGCCAAGTGTGATGGCCCCTGTGCCCTTCCGCTCTCTAAACTGGAGCCCTACCTGGCGCAGATGAAGGCGCTGGATGAACTGGTGAAATCCTTCCCCGAGCTGGATACCTCAGCAACCTAAAGAACTAAGTGGGTGCTCAGTAGCGCCTGCACTAGAGTCCGTTCCGAGGTCTATACTAGGGGTGTGTTCGACCTGCAGGAGTGAAGCATCCTAACTATGAGCGGCCCAGCTGTCACCGCATTTACCTCGCTTGAGCCCGGTCAAACGATCGGGCCAAGTCACCGTCGCTTCACACTCATTAGTGCCGGTCCCTCGCACCCGCCCGGACAGCTCTGGCGAGCGCAGGATCTTGCAGCAGCGGAACCGACCGAGGTGTCGCTACTAATCTTTGACCCACGCCAGTTCAGTGACAGCGCCTCGCTAGAACGTATTCAAGCCACCCTAAACCGCACCAAAGTGCTCAAGTCGCCCTACCTTATGCCCTTCTACGGACAGTACTTCTTCCGCGGCATGCTGTTTATCGCCCTACCTCTGGTGCGTGGAGTCAATCTGGCCCAACTGATTGAGAGCGACAAACTCAGCAAACTCAGTGAGAGGCAACGCATCGGTATGATGATCCAGCTGGGCCGAGCGCTGCATGCCGTTCAGATGGGGCGAATGAATCACGGCACGCTCTGCCCCGAGCTGATCTGGCTGATACCGAGTCGCGGCGTGCAACTGCTTGGGACCGGTTGGTACAACGCGCTGGATAGCGACACAGCTGAGCTCAGTTATGCCAACTACCAGCCCGAGGATCACCTTGTTCGCGGTATCGCCAGTAACAGCGGCGATGCTTTTGCCCTTGCCCGCCTCATAACGCAGATATTTAACCGCGGAAAATTAGATATCAGCCACCGTCCCAGCATGCTTGATGACAACCAGTGGCATAAGCTCTCGGAGCTGCTAACAAATCGCGTAGAAGCTGAGATTCAAGCCCCGTTGCAGTTGGTGCGCGAACTCTTCAGTGAGCAGATGGAGCAAACTAGCGAGGTGGACACAGACGCCTTAGATGTTACCAGTCAAGACGAGCCCAAGCCTGCGCCAGAACCAGAACCTCAACAGCCAACCGTAGCCGACCGCAGTGAATCTAATACAAAGCCCGCTACTGCTCCGCTAGCGGGCGTAGAGACCGGCAGTGAAAAACCTGGGGCCGCAACAGAGAGCAAACCTCACCTAACCTCAGTGTTTCGCTTCGATATTACGCGAATTTTCAGTCGCCCCCTCTGGCTGATCACCGGATTTCTCGCCGGCATTATGGTGAGCCAACTATTTAATTTGGTGTTGCAGGAGGAGCCGCCGATCGAGGCGCCAGGAGTTGCTGCAGAACCCACTAAGAAACGGAACACAGTCGATGCCATTGTGACCGTTGCAACAGCAGATAGCGAAGCGATGAACCCCTTCAAACCGGAAAACCTGAACCTAATGGCGCACAACCACTTGGCGATTTTCCAGCACCCAACACCCCCGGGTGTAACAGCACCGAAGATGGTAAGCCTGCCCACAGGGCGCTTTCTGATGGGTGATATTCAGGGTGTCGGTGATGATAATGAGAAGCCTGTACACCAGGTCATTGTAGAGAGACGCTTCGCGCTAAGCCGCTTTGAGATCACCTTCGCTGAGTATGATCAATTCGCCCAAGCGACTGGACGTGAACGCCCCGATGACGGTGGCTGGGGACGCGGCCAACGTCCCGTTATCAATGTCAGTTGGTTGGATGCGCAAGCCTACGCCGCTTGGTTGGCGCAGCAGACCGGGCAAGCCTACCGCCTGCCAAGCGAGGCTGAGTGGGAGTACGCCGCTCGCGCGGGCACCGAGTCTGCCTACTGGTGGGGCGATTCGCCACAGGCCGGCATGGCGCAGTGCGATGACTGCAACACTGACGTGGCAAACCAGACAGCTGAGGTGGGACAATTCCCGCCAAACCCCTGGGGTCTTTTCGATCTCAACGGTAATGTCGATGAATGGGTGGCTGACTGCTACTCTGAAAACTACATGGGTGCAGCTAACAGCCAAACCGCTCGCACGAGTGGCAGCTGCGACCAGCGCGTAATGCGCGGCGGGAGTTGGTTTGATATCGCCCGCTTAGTGCGCTCATCCGCTCGCTACCGCCATCCAGCGGATGCGCGCCGCGATAGCTGGGGCTTTAGAGTCGCAGTCGATCTCAACTAACAGGATTTTTTCATATGCGCCGAACAGTTTTAGCCACTGCCGTTACACTCTCATTAGCAGCGCATGCCGATAGCCTACAGCAGAGCGATGCATCTCACACTCTTACACTCTACCAGTCTGATATGGCGATGGTAAGTTCCACCTTTACCGCCCCGGCTGCGACCCAGAGGCTCAATTTCAATGGCTTACCACGGGGTCTGTTGCCGCAGAGTGTTCAGTTAACCGGCAATACCCTTACCCAACAGCGTTGGACGGTAGACCAGAGCTTTGAGCAACGTCTACAGGCGATGATAGGAGAAGATCTAACCCTAGAGCACATCGATAGCGCCCAGACCCGCAGCGGCAGACTGCTGGGCTTCAACGGTGCCCTATTTGAGTTCGAGTACCAGGGCAGTGTAATGCGCTACCCTGTGCAGGGTAAATGGCAACCACGTCTGCCGAGCTATGAGCCGAGTCAAACTGAGCTCTCGCTGCAGCTTGGGCTGCCCTTGAGCCAACCAGATTTTGAGCTCAGCTATCTGAGCCGGGGATTCTCATGGGCAGCGGAGTACCAAATAGAGCTGCAGGGTGAGGATAGCGTCGATCTGCGTGCGCGTGCGGCCCTATTCAACCGAAGTGAAGCCGACTTCAGCGCCACCACCCTGAACCTACTTGCAGGCAACCCACGCACACCCCAGCAGATACAGCCGATGATGGAGATGCGTGCCCTGGCAGCTGCCCCAATGGCCGATGCGGTTGCCGTGACTCAAGTGCAGGGTTACCAGCTTTTTCGACTCCCACAGCGCTACGAACTGAGTGCCGGCAGCAGCCAGCGTGTACCGCTATTTGAAGCTGCTGGACTCAGTGCTAGCGTCAACTATCGTATCAACCATAACGCCTATCAAGGGCGACGTCCCGGTATCGAGCAGCTGTATGCGCAGCAGCAACTGAGCTTCGAACTCGATGAGACACGCATCGATAAACCGCTGCCCAGTGGCGAGGTGCAACTATTTAAACGCGATACCAATAACCAGCTACAGTTTGTTGGATCGCAGCAACTGGGGCAGTACAGCCCCGGCCAGAGCATTGATCTGAACTATGGAGAGGTGTTTGATCTGCGCGCCCAGCGCCGCCAGACCGATTATCAACGCAACGGCAACACCTATCTGCAGGGGTACGAGATCAAACTCATTAACGGCGCCAATAAGGCGCGCGTAGTCGAGTACCAGGTCGATGTAAATGAGCAGTGGACCCTAGTGGACTCAAGCCAACTCGCGACCGCAGACGGTATGCAGGTGCGTTGGCTGGTAGAGGTGCCCGCTAAGGGTGAAACTACACTGAGTTACACCCTCAGGTTAGTGCGTTAACCTGTGCGACCTGAGGCGCTGATTACTGCTAGGGCAATGAGCGCGTTTTGGTGCGCAGCGTCACGAACTCTTCCGCTGCGGTTGGGTGAATACCGATAGTGCGATCAAAGTCAGTTTTGGTCGCGCCGGCGGTCACCGCAACAGCAAGCCCCTGCATGATCTCACCGGCATCAGCGCCCACCATGTGGATACCCAAAATGCGTTCACTGCCCTGCTCCACGATGAGTTTCATCAATGTGCGCTCTTGGCTACCACTTAGGGTATGGCGCATGGCACGAAAATCGGAGACATAGACATCAATTTTATGCCCCTGCTCCAGCGCCTCCTCCTCGCTCACCCCCAGCGTACCTATGTTTGGCTGGCAGAAAACAGCGGTCGGAATCATTTTGTAATTGGGCAAGGGTATACCGGCATCACCGTAGAGCTGATCCACCAGTGACATCGCCTCCGCCAGCGCTACGGGCGTAAGCTGCACGCGATCAATAACATCACCTAAGGCATAGATTGATGACACTGATGACTGGAAGCTGTCGTCTACAACAACCGCACCCTTGGCATCGAGTTCCACTCCCGCAGATTCGAGCCCAAGGTTGGCGGTTTTGGGAACGCGGCCAATGGCGTAGAGAATCTGGTCAACTTCGCGTATTTCACCTGATTTCAAGGTTACTTTGAGCGAGCCGTCTCGGTTTTTCTCGATGCGATCTAGATCCTGATTGAAGCTAAGTTTAACACCTTTGCGCGCTACCTCTGTCGCGGTGAACTTCCGTACCTCCATATCAAAGCCGCGCAGGAAGAGATCGCCACGGTAAAGCAGTTCGGTCTGAGCCCCTAGACCGGCGAAGATTCCAGCAAACTCAACGGCGATGTAGCCTCCACCGACAATCAGGATGCGTTTAGGGAACTCGGCAAGGTCAAACACCTCGTTAGAGGTGATACCGTGCTCAGCGCCGGGAATATCGGGTTTCTGCGGCCAGCCTCCTACGGCAACTAAAATACGCTCAGCGCTG
>JABXHP010000069.1 GCA_013373575.1 Oceanospirillaceae bacterium
ACGGGTGTGCCTGTCAAATTTGGTGTGCTGCTCAACTCAGTGCTCACTGACTCGCTGATGATCTCGCTGCTGGTTGCGGCGGTGGGTTGTGTCATTCTAGGTATGGGAATGCCAACGCTACCGGCCTATGTGACGGTGGCTACCATCGCCATACCAGCGATGCAGATGCTAGGGCTAGATACACTGACAGCGCATATGTTCGTCTTCATGATTGCGGTGGGCTCGGCTATCACACCGCCAGTCGCCATCGCTGCTTACGCCGCAGCGACGATATCTGGGGGGGCACCTATACGAACATCAGTGGATGCATCACGTGTGGGCATTATGATCTTCCTGATTCCATTTATGTTCGCTTACAACCCAATGATGCTCAGTGTGGATCAAGAGAATCTTCAGTTCGCCTGGATCCCCTGGTTCTGGCTGATATTCAAATTGCTTGTGAGCATTCCAGTTCTCTCCAGTGCACTGATTGGCTATGACAAAGCGAAGCTCAATATCTTGGAGATCGCTCTGCGTATCACCTGTGTCGTGCTGATGTTTGTACCTGATGGCTACTGGGATCTTATCGGCCTGCTTGGTGCTGTGTTGATTCTGCTGGCACATCGAAAAGTTCTTGGATTTAACAGCCTGATGAAAGAGGGCGGAGCTCTATGACAAATATTATCTACATTGTTGCCGATGACCTAGGGTACGCCGATCTGGGCTGCTACGGTGGACGTGAGGCTCAGTTCGGCCTTATTTCACCCAACATCGATAAATTAGCTGCAGAGGGGATGATCTTTACCGATGGGTACTCAAACTCACCGGTCTGCTCTCCAACACGCTTCGCCTTGATGACGATGGCCTACCAGTACCGCCTGCGCGGTGCACTGGAGGAGCCGATAAATAGCCGCTCCAAGGGCGACCCCCGTTTGGGTTTGCCTCCAGAGATTCCAACCTTGCCGTCGCAGCTTAAGAAGGCGGGTTACAACACGGGTCTAATTGGCAAGTGGCACCTAGGCTATCCGCCGTACTTCAGTCCACTTCGCTCGGGTTATGATGAGTTCTACGGCATTATGGCCGGCGGCGTTGATTACTTTAGCCATGTCAGCGGAAAAGGTGATCATGACCTCTACATAGATGAAGAGGAGCACCATGAGCCGGGTTATCTGACCGATCTTCTCTCTGATCGTGCTGTACAGTTTGTGCACAAGCATGCTAATGATTCCAAGTCGGGCAAGCCTTTCTTTTTGAGTCTGCACTACACTGCACCGCACTGGCCTTGGGAGACGCGTGACGATGAAGAGATCTCGAAGAACCTGAGCAACCTTTTTCACCTTGATGGCGGAAATATCCACACCTACCAGCGAATGATTCACCACATGGATGAGGGCATCGGGAATATCATGGCGGCCCTTGAAGAGCATGGGTTGACCGAGGATACGTTGATTGTCTTTACCAGCGATAATGGCGGTGAGCGCTTCTCAGATAACTGGCCACTGGTGGGCGGCAAGATGGATCTTACTGAGGGTGGGATTCGTGTACCTTGGGTGGTGCGCTGGCCCAAGTGTATCAAGGCTGGGCAGAAGAGCGCTCAGAACTGTATGACGATGGACTGGTCCTACACACTATTGAGGATCGGTGGTGGAGAGCCTGACCCAAGCTACGCCACTGATGGCGTTGACCTCTCACCAGTTCTGAAAGGTGAGGTAGAGAGCTTTGAAAGAGCCCTCTTCTGGCGTATGAACCATCGCGATCAGCGCGCTTACCGCATGGGTGAGTGGAAGTACCTCAAAGTTGATGAGCATGAGTACCTCTTCAATGTTGTTAACGACGCCCGTGAACGTGCGAATCAGGCTAAGAATCAGCCCGAAAAACTAGAGCAGATGCGCCAAGTTTGGTTGGACTGGAACGAAAGTATTCCATTGATACCTGAAGACGCGAGTGTCAGCCTTGGCTACGGCCGAGCGGATATGCCACAGCGTTAGAGAATACCTTTCAAAGAATCTCGTTGTAAGGCATCATACTGGTAATAATGCCGTGTAGAGACTATATCTTACAAGGCGTGGGGGCCTCTTTCGAGGCTCCGCTTGCCGCTAAGGGTATTAATGACAGAACGATCACACAAAAACTCGACCACGATCATGGTAGTCGAAGATGACCCCACTACGGAGCAGTCACTTATCGACTGCTTATCGGATCTTGGTAACGTAGTTACCTTCTCTAATGCGGAAAACGCGCTCAGCTTTGTAGCGCGGGGCGGTCGCGTAGATCTTGTGATCGCAGATATCGTACTCGGACAAATGAACGGCATTGAACTCTGTGAGCGTTTGGCGCAGCAGTATTCCGGCGATCACTTTGTTCCGGTTCTTTTTTACAGCGCCTTCGCTGACAGCGCTATGGAACGGCTTGCCTACCAAGCAGGTGGTGTAGATTTCATTGAGAAGCCCATGAGCTTTGCGCGTCTACAACTGCGAGTGCGCTCGTTCATCAATATCAGTAAGCGTTTTTCAACGCTGCGAGCGCGCTTGGACCTTGATCGACTGACCGGTCTCATGTCTCGCGATGTATTCGTTGATCGCGCGGGCATTCAAATTCTAAAGCTGCTCTTTACCGGCGCTACCTCTGCTCTGATGGTTATTAACACGCGCTCAGTCAGCAAAATAAATGAATTACAAGGCGTAGCAGCGGGCGATAAATTACTCAGCGATGTGGCACAGTGCTTGCAGGACGTCTGTGGTAAGGCGAACTACATGACGGCCAGGCATTTGGGCGATCAGTTCATCGTGCTGATCCCCGACTGTGGTGGCGAGCCACCCAGCGCAATCGCTGAAAAAATCATCGAGTCTGTGAGCCTCAAATTAACTGAGGTGCGCCAAGGTGAGCCTGAGGTTGAGTTTTACGGCGGTGGTGTCTCACTTAGACATACCGAAGATCTGCGGACCGATAAGGGCGGCTCGACCAAGGCAGTACGTCGCATGATAGATTTAGCTACGCAGCAGATGCATGCAGCAGGGAATAACAAAGAGGGCGGCTGGCAGTTTACCCAGCTGACTCGCGAACAGGTAAATAGTGAGTGACCCCGGGGAGGGGTTCTCATGGAGGCTAGATATACGTGACCAGCAAAGAATCAGAAAACGCAATTGAAGCAGTCGAAGAAGCAGTTGAGGCCAAGCGCTTCCAGAATCTGATCGTTGTTGCTATTGGCGCTTCAGCGGGTGGTCTTGAGGCCATTACCGCGTTACTGCGGGCGAGTAAGCCGAACGGCTATATCGCCTTCGTGATCGCACAACATATGGCGCCGCAGCACCGTTCTGTGCTTGTAGAACTGCTCTCCAAAGATTGTGAATACCGCGTTGTTGGGGCAACCGAGGGGGCTGTGATAAAGCCTGATACGGTCTACGTAAATACCCCCAACACAGATATTGTGGTTAAAGAGGGGCGGATACACCTCAAAGTACCGACGACAGACATTGGTGCCAAGCCCTCTATTGATAAGCTTTTCAATTCAGTCGCTGAAGCCTTTGGAAACCAGGCTATTGGAGTGGTGCTATCGGGTACAGGTTCCGATGGTACGCAGGGCTGTCGTGCAATTCGTGACGCTGGTGGTATCACTATTGTGCAGAATCCTGATACTGCTAAGTATGATGGTATGCCCAACTCGGTAATCCGCGCGCGTACGGCCGATCTCATCCTCAGTCCTGAGGAGATTGCGGCCTACCTCCCGGAGCTGCATAAACATCCTGCAGGTGCCAGTAGATTGCCTGCTGACGATCACGAAGAGAATCAAGTTGCGTCGGTAGATAGTATTATCGACCGAGTCTTTACGGTGACCGGCGTCGACTTTCGACAGTATAAAAAAGCGACCCTTGAGCGGCAGTTACAGCGACGCATTGCAGCGCTGCGGTTGAACTCTATCGAAGAGTACTACTCGCATATTGACGCTGATCCTGAGGAGCTAGAGATCCTGCAACGCAGCTTTTTGATCTCGGTGACCGGATTCTTCCGTGACGAAGAGGCGTTCGCCTCACTCGCTAGTATTATTGATAGTGTAATCGAACAGGCTGCCGAGACCCGCATGATCCGTATCTGGGTACCCGCCTGTGCGACCGGTGAAGAGGTCTACTCACTGGCAATTATGCTGGCAGAGCGGTTGGGGCCGACGTTGCGCGGCTACGAAGTGAAGATTTTCGCTACTGATATTGACGATATCAGCCTTGAGCTTGCGCGTCATGGTGCTTACGTTGATGCAGTAATAGAGCATATGGACGAGCGCATTCTATACAACTACTTCGATCAAGAGGGTAACAAATACCGCGCTAAGAAGTGGATTCGTGACATGTGTATGTTCGCGCGTCATGACCTTATTAAAGATCCGCCATTCCTTAAAATGAATTTAATTAGTTGTCGTAACCTAATGATTTATCTGAATTCTCAGCTTCAGAATCAGTTGGTTAACAACTTCCACTATGCGTTAAGTCCCGGCGGTTTTCTGTTCCTCGGTAAGTCTGAGTCTATTGGTACTACCGGTGACAAACTGTTCGAGGTGGTTAGCAAGACTAATAAGATCTTCCGCCGCAAATCAGGCGTCGTGTCATACGGACGCTTTGGAGCATCTTTTGCTCCCAAGTCTAATAACCACTCTGACGCCACTGTCAAATTGGCGCCCATCTCCCGACTGGCAGAGCGTGTTCGTAGCGTACTAGTAGAAACTTACGCGCCACCAACGATTCAGCTCAATGATGCATTCCAGCCGATGGAATATTTTGGAGATGTTTCAGCCTTCCTCCAGATCTCACCGGGTAAGGCGAATTTCGACATCGTTAGTTTATCCAGTGCGCAACTGCAGACCGAAGTCCGAGCGCTGGTTAATCGCTGTGCGCGAAGCGATGCCGAGAAAGTTGAGCACATGGTTCGCTTCCGGTTTCCCAACGAAGATGCGGCCTCATCGGTCAACATCATTGTGCGCAAGCTGCTGGACACGGTGACTGATTCACACGTCTATTTGATGACCTTCAAGCGTCTGGAGTCTAGCGGTTCGAGTGCGACTCTGCGAGCTGAGGCGATTGCACCTGAGGATGTGCAGGCGGTTGCCGAGCTTGAGGAGGAGTTAGATAGAACCCGTGACCACCTACAGGCGGTCATTGAGGAGCTTGAGACCTCAAACGAGGAGTTGCAGGCACTCAATGAAGAGTTGCAGGCCTCTACAGAGGAGCTTCAAGCGTCTAACGAAGAGCTTGAGACCACCAACGAAGAGTTGCAGGCGACAAACGAGGAGCTCACCACCGTTAATGATGAGTTGCAGGCTAAATCGATTCTGCTTACTGACACCAACGAGACGTTGAACAACATTCAGCGCTCGTTGGATATGGGTCTGATAGTCGTGGATGTCGACCACAGGGTGACGCGCTTTACGCCGCAGACCGTGCGTCTATTCGGTATTCTGCCTGACGATATAGGGCACAAACTTACCAAACTGCCGAAACATATCGAGATTGAAGACCTTGGCGCAGTTATCGACTCAGTGATAAGTTCAGGCACACCCGTTCGTCGTCAGATTGAGCGTCCTGGTGAAAAATACCTGATGAACGTATCGCCGTACCGACGGGACCAGGGGGTAATATCGGGTGCTGTGCTCACGTTCACCGAGACTACTAAGCTCAGTGAATCTCAGGATCGTGCGGCCTACATGCAACACCTGCTGGAGACAATAGGCTCAGTTATTGACGAGGGTGTACTGGTTTCCCGCAGAGGGATGACTGAAGTGCTCTTTGTGAGCCCGCGCCTTGAAGAGATACTCATGCGTAAGCATGAAGTGCTCACGCGTGATCCAGAAACCTATCTAGATGTGGTGCACCACGAAGACCGTGAGCGAGTTGTTGCGCAATATCGTGATCAAGAGGCGAAGAGCTGGGATATGGTTTATCGCTTGAAACGTCGCGATGGCTCTGTTGTTAAGGTGCGCGACAAGGCTGTGAGCATGGATAACTCGGAGCACAACACTGGCGATGAGATTGTCAGCCTTGTAGCGTTAGTGCCTGAAAGCTAAGCGCTACGCAGAGGCAAGCGAACGCATAAACTTTCTATAAAAATCCGGGTTTTGACCCGGATTTTTATTGGTATAACAAAAAAACGATAAGTTGGAGAGCAACATGAAAAAGTCACTATTAGCGATGGGTCTAACACTTGCTGCACTGAGCGCATCAGCAGCTGAGTATAAATTGGCGATTCAGGTGAGCGATAACGATCCACAGAAGATGAATATCGCCCTTAACAACGCGCAGAATGTTCAGCAGCACTTCGAAGCGTCGGGAGATTCAGTGAAAGTTGAGATCGTTGCCTATGGCCCGGGCCTGCAGATGTACACTATGAACAGCCCGGTTAAAGATCGTATAGATGCGTTGTCCTTGGACGAGAGCTACACCTTCGCCGCCTGCGGCAACACGCTGGCTAAGATGGAGAAGAAAGCGGGTAAGAAGGTCGCACTTCTGGATGGTTCCACTATGGTCTCGTCCGGTGTAGTGCGATTGATGGAGTTGCAATCACAAGGCTACGCTTACGTTCGCCCCTAGGCGATAAGGCTAATACCACCTCTCACCACGAAGCTGCCCGCTGTTTCGTGGTGGGTGTCACAATTGTCTTGGTAAATTCTCGCTTGTACGATATTCTGGATTAAAACACTCGTCCTCTATCCCCTTGGGCCCTATGAACGTACTTATTGCCGATGACAGTGCAGTATCCCGCGAGCACCTCAGTTTTTTCTGTCGTGTGCAGGGGCTAACACCAAAGCTGTTTGAGCGTGGGCAGGAGCTCTGGGATTGGATCTGTATAGAGGGTGTTGATGACTGTCTGATTCTGTTGGACTGGGTCATGCCGGACATAGAGGGGCCCGAACTCTGCCGACGCATCCGCAAGGAGTACCCTAGCGCCTCAAGCTATATTCTCCTTGTTACGGCTCGTGATAGTGCTGAAGATCTTGCCGAGGGTTTAGGCGCCGGTGCGGACGACTATCTCACGAAGCCACTCTCTCCTGTTGAGGTGGGGGCGCGTCTGTCAGTCGGCATTCGGACGTTGGGTATCCTCAGAAATTTGCATCTAGCCAATGTACAGCGCCTTGCTGCCGAGCGTTTCGCTGGAGTCGGGCAGTTGGCAGCCGGTGCGGCACATGAAATTAATAACCCTCTGGGCTTTATTCACTCGAATCTGGAGTTCTTGCAGAAGCACCTACCGCAAACCCTTGGTCTTCTTCAGCGGGCGGTAGACCCGCTCGAGTCGATAGAGAGACTGCGCGCTGAGCGAACGCCGGAGGATATCATTGAGAGTATTGAGGACTACACTGACCTCGTTTCGGAGATGCGCGGCGGGGTGGATCGTATCCGCGATATTATCCGTGCGCTGCAGAGCTTCTCTACCCAACAGCCACAGAAGCGTTGTGATATTGATGTTAAGGCGTTGTTGACACGCGTTCTTCCGCCAGGCGCTAGTTTGACGGTCTCCTCTGAAATGGCGCTCTGTGCAGAGGAGCCAGCTCTTCTAGCGATGCTAGAGGAGCTTGTGAATAACGCTGTGTGGGCGACGCGTGAGGGCGGCGATATCGAGCTGCTAGCCTATGACAAGGGTGATGGAGTCTGTCTGGAGGTGCGTGACACCGGCTGTGGTATTCCTGCTGAGAATTTAGATAGAGTCTCCGACCCTTTTTTTACCACCAAGCCTATAGGCTCGGCCCTCGGGCTTGGGCTGAGTAAAGCTAAGGCGATTGTACGCACACACGGTGGTAATTTGAGCGTGTTCAGTGACGCGGCGCACAGCACTCGAGTCATTTGCGAATTCCCTCAGGTCATTTAATGAAACCACTCGCACGTACACAAGATTGGCACGGCACGGTGGCAGTCTTTGATGATGGAAATAAGCGTTATTTGAGCTTCGGCGTTGAGGATGAGCAGAGCTGTATTCTTAAGAGCGCGCCAGGTCATCCGCAATATCCGTTCATTCGCACGATGCTGTTGGCGTTGCTCTACGTGGAGCCCAAGCGCGTGCTCTGTTTTGGTTTAGGGGCAGGTTCGCTCAACTCGGCTATTGCGCAAGCTTGCCCAGGTGCTAAGCAGCAAGTTGTAGAGTTACGTCAAACTGTGGTCGATTTCGCCTATAAATATTTCTATTTACCACGCAGCAAAGCGATAGATGTGCAGGTGGGTGATGCTGCTGACTACATCGAAGAGCCAATTTCCAAACGCTATGACCTTATCTTCTCGGATCTCTATGATGCTGAGGGTCTGTGTGAGACCCAGATTGATGATCGCTTCCTACAAAGCTGTATTGAGCGGTTACAGCCGAAGGGTTGGTTGGTACTCAACTGCTGGAAAGAGCATAGGGCAGATCAGGTGCTAGACCTTCTCGATAAGCAGTTCGAATTTCTATTTAGCTCGACAACGCAGGATGGCAATTGGGTTTTATTGGCCAGCAATCACATGCCCACGCTGAGTCAGAAAGCTTATAAGGATAGGGCGCGCGAGCTCAGCGAGAAGCTCGGCTTTTCGCTACTGGCGTTTGCCAAACGGATGAAGCCGGTTTCTCGCTAATCAGGCTAGAGAATCTGAGGCAGGCAAGCTAAAACAGCCAAGCTAAGAGAGGTAGCACTTGTTCGCAGCTCCCTCAGATCAGGCCGATCTCTCTGAGGCGCTGCTGCAGATATTCTCCCGCCGTGTAGCGTTCGCTCAGACGAGCATCCGGGCGCGGGTGGACAAACATTGGGATAGAGTAACGCGAGACGTTTGCAGCGCTGTCCGGGTTTACCACGCGATGAGTGGTCGATGGGAAATAGCCGCCACTCGCCTCTTGCAGCATATCCCCTGTGTTTATGGTGATCATCCCCTCATCACCCGTAACAGGGAACCAGTTGCCCTGCTTATCCTTTGCCTCTAACCCAGGTTGAGAGCCCGAAACTAGCAGGGTGATTAGGTTTATATCCTCATGGGCCGCCGCACGCACCGCACCGGACTCGACCTCGCCCTCAATAGGGGGGTAGTGCAAAACTCGCAGTAGTGACTGGTCGCTGCCTTGAATCATCTTATCGAGTGGCTCGAAGAAGCCGGCCGTTACAGACTCTGGAGTGTAAGCTTGGATCCAGCTCAGTAGTTCGCTACCGAGTTGTTGCAGGTCGGCGTAAAAGGCGCGTGTTTCGGACTCTATAGAGGCTGGTACAGCTCCCCAAGGGTAGACGTGAAAGAACTCCTTTAGATCTTTGGCGGGCGAGCCTTTTGCGTTCTCGCTACGAAACGGGAAGTAGCCGTCCTGCTTGCTCTTCTCAAAGGTGTAGTTGTGCTTCTCATCGGATGCGAAAAAGTCAGCCCAGATCTGATAGAAACGAGTGATTCTCTCAGGTGTAATTGGACTGTTTTTAAGGACCGCGAAGCCAGATTCGTGCAGAGAGGTAACGAGATCCTCACCGGCGCCGCTGTTGAGGTAGTCGACCTGTTTTACATTCATTATCGGCTCCTTAGTTCGCTGTCAGATTGTGCGAATTCATGAACGCTCGTACATCGGATAGAGCGGGGATAGCCTCTGCTGTCCCTAGGCGGGTCACTTGGAGTGCTGCTGCACTGAGCGCGAGCTGCATTGCGCTCTTTATTGGTTGCCCTGTGGTTAACGCGGCGAGCATGAAACCTAGGAACGTATCGCCCGCGCCCGTAGTATCAACTGCCTCTACGCGAGGTGAAGGCAGGGTCCAATCACCCTCCTTACCTATATAGCGGGCGCCCTCTGCGCCGAGAGTGATGACCAGATGGGGAACCGGAATCTCAACCAAGGCGCAGTTTAGGCTGCTTGCAAGGGCCTCTGCCTCGAGCTGATTAACCACCAGTAGATCGGTTAGCGGTAGCATCTCGACGGTAGTCGCCGCTACAAACGGCGCCGCGCTGTAGCAAACACGCAACCCCTTGGCTTTTGCTTGGCTAAGGAAATAGCTGAGGTTGTTGGTTTCATTCTGTGCCAGTGCCCAGTCCTGCGCGCAGGCGCTGGCAAGGGCTTCGTCAATCAAGGATGAGGGGATCTGATGATTCGCCCCAGGGTTGATAACAATCTGGTTCTCCGCACTCTGCTCATCCACCATTACAACGGCTGAACCGGTGGCAGCAGCGTCAGTGGCGGCATAGGCAAGGTCCACGCCTGCCTCTTGCAGTAGGTGAAGGTAGGGCAGTTCACTGGCAGCTAGCCGTCCAATGTGTTTCACCTCTGCACCAGCAAGCGCTAGCGCCAGACTCTGGTTGGCTCCCTTACCTCCAAGGCCGCACTGATAGCCGTTTGAGATCAGTGTCTCCCCCGCGGTAGGTAGGTGGCTTAACCGAAAAATATGGTCAATGTTAATCGAGCCCAGATTGAATACACTCACCGCTTCACCTTCTGTCCCTTTGAAGTTTATGTCGCACTACAAGTGCCAACTATTTACAGCAGATTACTGGATAATAGCGCTCGCTTAAACGGCTGGATAAGGTTTTATTCTGCGCTGCAGATTTTCACCGCGAGGCGCTGAACACGACGACCAAAAGTCATGATTACGGCAAAGGCGATGGGCCAAGCTACGACATAAGCTGCTGCCCAACGTGCAGCGAACCCTTCTGATAGTCCAGTATTTACGGCTGTGATAACGAAGGTCATTATGGTTACCATGACCAGACTCATCAGAACTGATTGAACCAGTGGGGTAAATTTTGGTGAGATCATTGGCTTCTCCATTAATTAGATATTTCTAATATAGTGATTATGCCAACTCGTGGCCGAGATTACTAGGGCACAATTTACTGGCGTTGGCACCTATTGTAACTGAATAGGCTAGATAAGGAGGGGAGTGTATGTGCGGGCGTTACAATCTATTGGACAGTGACTCAGTGCGTGAGCTTCTGGAGGGCTTGGGGTTAGAAGTGCAGGGCAAGCGACTTCCTGACCGCTATAATATTGCACCAACAGAGCAGGTACCCGTGGTCGTTAAAGCTCAGGGTGAGACCGGCTTAGAGCCGATGCGTTGGTGGTTAACACCGGCTTGGGCGAAAGCGCCCGATACGCGCTACTCGATGTTCAATGCCCGCAGCGAAACCCTAGCGACCAGCCCAGCGTTTAAACCCTCACTACATCATCAGCGCTGTATCTTTCCGCTGTCGAGTTTTATTGAGTGGCGCAAAGAGGGTGCGATAAAACAGCCCTATCTAGTTGAGTATCAAGGGGGTGCGATGGCAGTGGCGGGTCTATGGTCGCACTGGCAAGGGCTGGAGACTGAATTTTACAGTTGCACAATGATTACAACCGCCGCCGTAACGGGGTTCGAGCCTTTTCATCATCGCCAACCAGCCTATCTCAGCACCACCGAGGCGTTGGCGTGGCTTAACCCTGATGTAGAGGGGCGCAAACTTCTGCATCTGCTGCGCCCTCAGCTCCCTCAACCCTTACGTATCCGCGCTATCGATCCCGCGGTCAACTCAGCGCGCAATAAAACCGGCTTAGCATTTTTGGCAAGAGAGGAGATGTGTGTCGACTAGCTCCCCTTGGAGGTGAGTAGGTTCAACTCGGCTTTTAGTCGGCTCATGTTAATGGGCTTGGCCAAAACAACATCGACACCAGCCTCCTTTAGTTTTTCGGTCTCGTCCCCTATAACCGCCGCCGTTACCGCTACAATCGGACCGTCAAAGCCACGCTGGCGAAGTGTGCGAGAGAGTTCATATCCGTCCATCTCGGGCATCATCGCATCAGTAAGCACAAGATCAAAGGGTTGCGCTTCATAGGCCATTAGCGCCTCTACACCATTAGATGCAAGGGTTGGCTTAGCGCCCGCTTTCTCTAGTAGCGACTTGGTGAGTAGTTGCAGTGTTAGCTGGTCCTCGGCGAAGAGAACACGCTTGCCAGCAAGA
>JABXHP010000356.1 GCA_013373575.1 Oceanospirillaceae bacterium
CAGGAGCTTGGTAGCCGCTCCAGTTGATCGGTTCTGCGTTGGCGCGAGCGGCCTCAATGGCCACACGACGCTGTTCGTTCTGGCGTGCCTTGTGGCGTTCGCGAACAGCTTCATATTCAGTGCGCGTTTCGGTAACAAACGCCCCATGCCGCTCTTTAGATAGAAGCGCAGAGGCCACGCCGACTGAGCGTGACGCATTGGTGACGTGCACGACCAGATTATTCTGGTAGGCCGGCTCAATTTTTACCGCGGTGTGTGCTTTGGATGTGGTGGCTCCCCCGATCATCAGTGGAATGGTAAAGCCCTGACGCTGCATCTCTTTGGCGACATGCACCATCTCATCGAGAGAAGGGGTGATGAGACCCGATAGGCCGATAATGTCAGCGTTCTCTTCACGCGCGGTGCGCAGAATTGTCTCTGCAGGCACCATAACTCCAAGGTCAATAATTTCGAAGTTGTTACACTGGAGTACAACGCCAACGATGTTCTTACCGATATCGTGAACGTCACCTTTTACCGTAGCCATAATCACTTTACCGGCGGAGCTGCTTTCGTTGCCCTCATTCTCTGCCTCGATAAACGGCATGAGGTAGGCAACGGCTTTTTTCATTACGCGAGCTGACTTAACCACCTGCGGCAGGAACATCTTACCTTCGCCGAAGAGATCACCAACGATGCCCATACCGGCCATCAGAGGGCCCTCAATCACTTGGAGAGGGCGATCAAACAGGTGACGACACTCTTCAACATCTTCATCAATGTAGTCTGCAATGCCCTTAACGAGGGCGTGAGAGAGGCGCTGGTTTACCGGCAGTTCACGCCAAGCTGCATCCTGCTTGGCTGTCTCGCCGCTGCCATCACCGCGGTATTTCTCCGCCAGCTCAAGCATGCGTTCAGTGCCATCTGGACGGCGGTTCAGGACAATATCTTCAACGTGTTCGCGCAGCTCTTCGGGTAGATCATCGTAGATCGCGAGCTGCCCAGCGTTGACGATACCCATATCCATCCCTTCGCGGATGGCGTGGTAGAGGAAGACGCAGTGGATCGCTTCTCGCACTTTGTCATTGCCACGAAATGAGAACGACACGTTGGATACGCCACCCGAGACCTTTGCATGCGGCAGGTTCTTTTTAATCCAGCCGGTCGCACGGATGAAGTCGACCGCGTAGTTGTCGTGCTCTTCGATACCGGTGGCGATGGCGAAGATATTGGGGTCAAAAATAATATCTTCAGGTGGGTAGCCCACCTTATCTACCAGTACCCGGTAAGAGCGCTCACAGATCTCAATCTTGCGCTCGTAGGTGTCCGCCTGGCCAGTTTCATCAAACGCCATTACAACGACAGCGGCACCGTAACGGCGCAGTAGTTGTGCCTGCGCGATAAACTTATCTTCACCCTCTTTAAGGCTGATGGAATTAACTATGCCCTTGCCTTGAATGCGTTTAAGCCCCTCTTCGAGAATCTCCCACTTAGAGGAGTCAAGCATAATGGGTACACGTGAGATGTCTGGCTCAGAGGCGATGAGGTTGAGGAAGCGAATCATCGCAGCTTCGGCATCGAGCATCCCCTCGTCCATGTTGATGTCGATGATCTGAGCACCGGACTCAACCTGCTGGCGCGCAACCTCCAGCGCGGTTTCGTAGTCCCCCTCTTTAATCAGACGTCGAAAACGGGCTGAACCTGTTACGTTGGTGCGCTCACCGACGTTAACAAATAGGGTGTCAGCGCCAATCGTGCACGGCTCTAAGCCAGCGAGGCGGCATGCGACCGAGGTGTCAGGTAGTACTCGAGGGGAGTGTTCGATAATTCCTTCGCGAATGACGCGTATGTGCTCCGGGGTGGTGCCACAACAGCCGCCCACAATATTTACAAAGCCAGATTCAACCCACTCTGCAATCTCATCGCGCATCTCTTCAGCGGTCTCATCATACTCACCGAAGGCGTTGGGCAGGCCAGCGTTAGGGTGAACCGATACATAGGTTTCGGATATGCGCGAGAGCTCTTCCACGTACTGACGCAGCTCTTTAGGGCCCAGTGCACAGTTAAGTCCGATAGTTAACGGACGTGCATGGCGTACTGAGTTCCAGAATGCCTCGGTGGTTTGGCCTGAGAGAGTACGACCTGAAGCGTCCGTGATGGTGCCAGAGATCATCAGCGGCAAACGCAGGTTGTTGTCGTCAAAGTACTTCTCAACCGCGAAGATGGCCGCTTTGGCATTTAGTGTGTCAAAGATAGTCTCGATCATCAGAAGATCGGCACCACCTTTTACTAGGCCATCGATAGCCTCGAGGTAAGACTCTACGAGTTGGTCAAAAGTGACGTTGCGAAAGCCCGGGTCGTTGACGTCAGGTGAAATAGTGGCTGTACGGTTCGTTGGGCCCAAGACACCTGCGACAAAGCGGGGGCGATCGGGTGTCTCTGCCGTCATCTTTTCACAGGCGCGGCGTGCAATTCGCGCGGCTTCTAGATTGATCTCATGGGTCAGGGACTCCATCTCGTAATCAGCCATCGCAATCGATGTGGCGTTAAACGAGTTGGTTTCTAGAATGTCAGCGCCCGCCTTGAGGTACTCAAGATGTATCGCTTCGATAATCTCTGGCTGAGTCAGTACTAGCAGGTCATTGTTACCCTTCACGTCACACTGCCAGTCAGCGAAGCGCTCACCTCGGTAATCTGCCTCTTCCAGCTTGTAAGCCTGGATCATCGTTCCCATGGCACCATCGAGCATCAGGATTCGGTGGTTAAGAAGTTGTTTGAGGCGATCAAAAGTTTCGCTGTAGTTGCGCACGCAGTACTCCGCTATGAAATGGTCGGCAAACTTATCGGTAAATTTCGAGCCACGTATAGTAAACCAAAGCGCGGTTCAATGGGCTGAGGGCTATTCAACTATCTGTGAATCTAACTCATCTTAAAGCGTACTTTTGTGCAAGTGCGTAATCGGAAGTGCCACTATAGAATGTCGAGCCCAAATTAGGAGGAGTGGTTAGATGTATCAGACATTTTTGAAGGCAAAATTACACCGCGTAACCGCAACCCATGCTGAGCTGCACTACGAGGGCTCTTGTGCCATCGATCAGGATCTTCTGGACGCATCAGGCATCAACGAGTATGAGATGATCCACATCTACAATATCGACAACGGTGAGCGCTTTACTACCTATGCAATCAGCGCGGAGCGCGGCAGTGGTGTGATCTCTGTTAACGGTGCTGCAGCGCACCGCGCCTCCAAGGGGGATCTGCTGATCATAGCCGCCTATGTCCAATTAGATGAGCACGAGGCGCGTGAGCACCAGCCAAAGCTCTGTTATTTCGAGAACGCCTGCAGTGACAAGGGCGAGGGGCTCAGTGATCAGGAGCTGCGTGCGCGCAACAAACTCACCTCGTCAAAGCGGGCGATCCCTGTTCAATCTGCAGATATGTAGCCGCAAATCAGGTGTTTTAGGCATGATTGTCGACAATCTTGGTGATAGTGAATAACTCTTATACTTTTGGATAGTATTATTAAGATATTGTTTTATAAGGTGTAAAAATCCTTTTCGCCTTAAGTCGTATCGGTTTGCGCCTCACCTTTATATATGGTGAGGCGTAGATTTATCGGAAAGTGTCAACAATTAAGCTAGTTGATGTCCCGATGACAGACTTATACCTAGATTGGAAGGGATCGACACCTATGTCATACCAAAGCGAATACCAAGCATCGATTTTACAGCCTGAGAAGTTTTGGGCTGAAAAGGCAGCGGATCTGCCATGGTTCAAACAGCCGCAGACTATCCTATCTAAAGATGAGAACGGTATTGACCGTTGGTTTGCCGATGGTGAGATGAACACCTGTTATATGGCGGTTGATTACCACGTTGAACAGGGGCGCGGTGATCAAGCAGCGATGTTGTATGACTCACCAGTAACCTCAACTAAACGCACAGTCACCTACGCCGAGCTGCAAGATCAGGTTGCCCGTTTTGCTGGCGTACTTCGCAGCAAGGGTGTAGAGAAGGGCGATCGTGTCGTTATCTACATGCCGATGATTCCTGAGGCTATTGTAGCCATGCTAGCCACGGCTCGCCTCGGTGCTATCCACTCTGTGGTGTTCGGCGGGTTTGCGCCGCATGAGCTCGCCGTGCGTATCGACGATGCAGCGCCGAAAGTTATCGTAACGGCATCTTGCGGTGTCGAGGTTGCCAAAGTTCTTCCCTATAAGCCAATGGTGGATGAGGGGATTAACCTCGCTACTCATAAGCCTGACGCAGTGATTGTATTCCAACGAGAGCAGGTTACGGCTGAACTGAGTAATGCTGGCGATTGTGACTGGGCTGCTGAGATGGCGACAGCCGAATCGGTGGCTCCAGTTGCCGTTAAAGGTACTGACCCACTCTATATTCTCTACACCTCAGGCACCACCGGTAAGCCTAAAGGAGTTGTGCGCGACAACGGTGGTCATGCAACCGCGCTTAACTACTCCATGAAGGCGATCTACAACGTCAAAGCGGGTGATGTCTACTGGGCAGCTTCCGATGTGGGTTGGGTTGTGGGTCACTCATACATCGTATACGGCCCCCTTCTGGCGGGTTGCAGCACCATCGTGTATGAGGGCAAGCCGGTACGCACACCCGATGCAGGAGCCTTCTGGCGCGTTTGTGAAGAGTACAAAGCGAAGATTCTATTTGCCGCCCCTACTGCCTTCCGTGCGATCAAGAAAGAGGATCCTGAAGCGCTTGAGATTGGTAAGTACGACCTCTCAAGCCTGCAAATGATCTTTATGGCGGGTGAGCGACTTGATCCCCCTACCTATGACTGGACAGTAGGGAAGACAGGTAAACCTGTTATCGACCATTGGTGGCAGACAGAGACAGGTTGGGCGATCTGTGGCAACCTCATGGGTGTTGAGCCGATGCCGCTTAAGCCGGGCTCTGCGACACTCCCAAGCCCTGGTTTCAATGTGCAGATTGTTGATGAGGCGGGTAATGAGCTTCCACCTGGTCAGCAGGGGTCCATTGCGATCAAGTTGCCTTTGCCTCCAAGCTGTTTGCCGACTGTTTGGGGTGACTTTGAGCGCTTCAAATCGGGCTACCTGAGTGATGTGGAGGGCTTCTATACCTCAGGAGATGGCGGTTATAAAGATGAGGATGGCTACGTCTTTATTATGGGGCGCACAGATGATGTTATAAACGTCGCGGGTCACCGTCTCTCAACGGGTGAGATGGAGGAGATCGTTGCTGCTCACCCTGCAGTCGCTGAGTGTGCTGTCATCGGGATTGCCGAGCAGCTTAAAGGTCAGGAGCCCGTTGGGCTGGTAATCCTCAAAGACGGTGTCGATATCTCCGATGAAGATCTGGCGGCGGAGCTTGTAGCCAATATCCGTAAAGAGATCGGCCCGATCGCCTGTTACAAGCGCACGGCTGTGGTTAAGCGTCTGCCAAAGACCCGTTCAGGCAAGATTCTTCGCAAGCTGCTGCGACAGATCGCAGATGGTCAGGAGTACACCGTACCCTCAACCATCGATGATCCAGCAAGCCTGCCGGAGATTGAGGGTATCATGCGCGAAAACGGCATGATCTCTTCGTAATTCCTTCCTAACTGTTTATCTAGGGTGCCCATGGCGCCCTTTTTTGCGCGGTAGATTTTTGTTTAGGTAAAGGTTCTTGTAAACATCTGCACTTTTAAGCGGATCGGTGCTTGTAGCTGTCAAACTGACGCAAGGTTGAGCCGAGTGAAATTTTTTTCACGGATTCAGTGAAAATAGATCGTTTGAGGGATAGTACTAAGGTCGAATATATTAGCGCCATCTTAATTTAATCAGGAAGGACGCCAATATGTCTCGCTATATTGATAAAGAAACTTTGATGGAACTTCTGGATAGTAACGCTCTGACTGAATCTCAGAAGATTGATCTGGCGCGTGCCTACACGGCGCAAGAGCGCAAGGCGAATCACGCTGAAGGCGCGAAGATGGTTGTGAAAGCAGTTAAAACTATCGTTAATCAGGTAGTCAATCACCGCGCTCTGCAGACCGTGTTCAGTTCGCCTCTGATTCGCGTACAGCACTAATTAGAGCTTGAATCTGTCAAAAAGGAAGCTTCGGCTTCCTTTTTTGTTAGCTCGGCAGTGGCTGCCTTTTGTCTCTTTCTATTCTTTCCAGAGCAAAGGCTGTAATAGGCAGTTAGTCGCTGTAGCTGTGAAGTACCTCGCACACTTGCACGCGATAACCTCTATACCAGCTAAGTTTGCCCAACTCTTGTGCTTCAAGGTGCAGTTCATCCGCCTTCCAGCGCTTTATGCTTTCAAGACTAGGCCAATAGGAGAGAGCTACCTCGCGCTTGCTCTGGCTCGTGCTAATAAACTCTGTGCAGCCGTATATCTCTATTGCTCGCTGACGTAAGGTGTCTGCGAGGGAGATGTAGTGCTGGTCCAACTCTTTAATATTGGCTGTGAAGATAACAACGTACATTAGTCTAATCCGCTAGGTTCCCCTTGGGTCTAGGGTAGCCTAACTCCCCAGGGTTTCAGCTTCCAGTTATGCGTTGGTGTGTGGCGAGCTAAATCTAGCAGAGACAAAAATCCCCGCCGAAGCGGGGATCTTGCAGCGCTAAGTGTATTAAGCGTCAGGGTGGTTGCGCATCTTATCGCCAGTGTAGAGCTGACGTGGACGACCAATCTTGTTTGGACCTGAGTGGAACTCGCTCCAGTGTGAGATCCAACCAATGGTACGTGAGAGTGCGAAGATAACGGTAAACATAGAAGTAGGTATACCGATCGCTTTTAGGATGATGCCTGAGTAGAAGTCGACGTTAGGGTAGAGTTTGCGCTCTACAAAGTACGGATCTTCTAGCGCAATTCGCTCGAGCTCTTTAGCGATAGCGAGTTGAGGATCGTTCTCAATACCCAGTTCGGCCAGTACTTCGTCACAGGTCCTCTTCATGACTTTGGCGCGCGGGTCAAAGTTGCGGTAGACACGATGTCCGAAGCCCATTAGACGGAACGGATCGTCCGGATCTTTCGCCTTCTGGATGAATTCAGGGATGTTAGACACATCACCGATCTCGCCCAGCATGTGCAGTACAGCTTCGTTCGCACCACCGTGAGCAGGTCCCCATAGAGCCGCAATACCTGCAGCGATACATGCGAACGGGTTGGCACCGGAAGAGCCTGC
>JABXHP010000243.1 GCA_013373575.1 Oceanospirillaceae bacterium
GGCATGATGCCTGAAGGTACACGCTCGTACCGTGAGTTTTGGCGCTCAGGCTTCTACTACTTAGCTGGTGAGGCGGGGGTCCCTTTGGTGGCCGGTTATATCGATTACAAAACCAAGACGCTAGGCTTTGGCCCGTTGACGCAGCTCAGCGGTAATCCCGCAGAGGATCTGGCACAATTAAATGAGTTTTACGCCGATATTCAGGGACGTTTCCCAGAGAAGGCTGCCCCTGTACGTTTTAGACCTGCGCCCGAGACGCGCACATAGAAACGAATTTATTGAAAATATTAACTCGTACAAATAGATCGAAAAAGCTAACGCTCCACAAAGCGGTGCGTGCTGAGTACTCAAGTTAAGAGCTAAGAAGGATATAAAGATGGCTGCAAGTGATACTAAAGAGAGTCTGGGTATAGCGGTTCTGACCGTCTCTGATACACGCTCATTTGAGAACGACACCTCCGGAGATTACCTCGCTAAAGCGGTACAGGAGTCGGGGCATGAGATGCTTGATCGCGCACTGGTTCCAGATGATGTCTATATTCTTCGCGCTCAGGTTTCGCACTGGGTTGCAGATCCTGAAGTGCAGGTCGTTATTAGCACAGGCGGTACCGGCTTTGGGTTGCGCGATTCGACGCCAGAGGCGCTAAAGCCACTGTTCGACAAAGATGTTGAGGGCTTTGGCGAGATGTTCCGCAAAGAGAGTTGGAATAAAATCGGAACATCCACGATTCAGAGTCGCGCCTTTGCAGGGTTGGCCAATGGCACGCTTATTGTTTGCCTGCCGGGCTCCACCGGGGCTTGTCGTGACGGCTGGGCTATTCTTGAGTCGCAGCTAGACAGTACGCACAAGCCGTGTAACTTCGTGGCACTGCTCAACCAGGTAAAAGAGCAGCGCCTAGCGTTGCAGAAGGGTTGAGCTAACGATGGCACTGCCACCCTTAATGCCCCTAGACGAGGCGCGTGAGAAACTCCTGAAGGAGCTTCCGCGCCTCTGTGAAGTCGAGTCTCTGCCCACCTATAGCTGTGCTGGACGCGTACTAGCCGAAGATGTGGTAGCGCCGATTAACGTGCCGCCTGCGCCAAACTCGTCGATGGACGGCTATGCGGTGGCCTTTGCCGATCTAGATGGCTCAGAGTTGCCAGTGAGTCAGCGTATCCCGGCAGGTCATGTTTCGCAGCCACTGCAGCCGGGAACCGCAGCGAGAATCTTTACGGGTGCGGAGCTGCCTGAGGGTGCGGATACCATTGTTATTCAAGAAGATGCGCAAGTTACCGATTCCGGTGCGATTCGTGTCGTCGAAAAACCTAAGCAGGGTGAGTGGGTGCGCCCCGCGGGTATGGATTTGAAGCAAGGCGCTGCCATACTCACAGCCGGATCTCGTCTCAGTTCTGCGGCGATTGGGGTGTGCGCTTCGATGGGTTTAACGCACCTTCGGGTCTACAAGCCGCTGCGAGTAGCGCTTATCACCACCGGTGATGAGCTTGTTGAGCCCGGCGAACCGCTTGGGCCCGGTAAGATCTACAACTCCAATATTCAGATGATCGGCACACTGTTGGAGCAGGCGGGGTTTGAGTGGGTTCGTATACCGCGCGTATCTGATGATCGAGGTGCTACCATCGCTGCGCTCAAAAGTGCAGTCGCTAAGGCTGGCGCCGTTCTGACTATCGGTGGTGTGTCGGTGGGTGAAGAGGATCACGTAAAAGCTGCGATAGAGTCGCTAGGAACACTCAATCTTTGGCGCATTCGCCTCAAACCAGGAAAACCCTTCGCTGCGGCTGAGATCGATGGTACGCCGATTTTTAGTTTACCGGGCAACCCTATGTCCTCGCTGGTGACCTTCTCACTGCTGGCGCGCCCCTGTCTGATGCACCTGCAGGGGGCTCGCTTTAAGTTGCCGCTCAGCCTGCCTTTAGCTGCAGGCTTCTCGCGCGCGGCGCAGAAGCGTGATGAGTATGTGCGTGTTGCGGTTGTAGATGGGGTGGCAAAGACGCTAGTAAGTCAGAACTCAGGTGTGCTCAGCTCGGCGCTAACCGCCGACGGACTGCTGCATCTGCCGGCCTTCGAAGATATTGAGGAGGGTAAGCTCTATAGCTTTATGCCCTTCGCATCGCTGCTGCACGACTAATAGTTGTTTATAGGTCGAAAGGCTGGGTGAAATAGTTGGCATAAACGCCTAGAATAGGCGGCTAAATTCAGCCAAGTCATAGATTTCATGAGCAACGCGCAACCCAACGAAATCGAGCAGGACCCGTTCCACGACATCCGCCCCTACCGTGATGACGAAGTGTCACAGGTGCTGTTCGATATCCTGCATGATAACGAGTTCATCTCAGCCATAACTCAGTACCAGTTCCCGAAAGCGTCGAAGTGGGCGGGTTTCCTCCTACGTCCGCTCGTGAAACAGGTGCTAGCGGCGCGTATCGGCGATGTCTCCAGCGTTAAAGAGTTCCAGCAGTTGGTTGAAGGCTATATGGCCAAAATGATCAACCGTACCACCACCAAAGTGAGCTGCAGTGGTATTGAGCGGCTGGATCCGGAAGAGGCGTATCTGTTTATCTCGAACCACCGGGATATCGCGATGGATCCCGCCTTTGTGAACTGGATGCTTTACCATAACGAGATGCAGACGGTGCGTATCGCCATTGGCGATAACCTGTTGCGTAAGCCTTATGCATCGGACCTGATGCGTTTGAACAAGAGCTTCATAGTAAAGCGCGGTGTGCAGGGGCGCGAACGCCTCACTGTACTGACTCAGCTGTCGCAATATATCGATCACTCTATCGTTGGTGGTCATTCGATCTGGATTGCTCAGCGTTCGGGGCGCTCTAAAAATGGCGACGATCGCACTGATCCTGCTCTGCTAAAGATGCTTCACATGGGGCAGCGCAAAGCCCGTAGTTTTGCCGAGCAGACCAAGCGCCTCAATATAGTGCCTGTAGCGATTTCATATGAGCTGGATCCTTGCGACGCGATGAAAGCCAATGAACTCGCCGCCAAAGCAGCAGACGGCGAGTACAAAAAGAGCGAGTTTGAAGATATTCAGAGTATCGTGCGCGGTATTACTGGGGAAAAGGGGCATGTACACGTCTCCTTTGGTGAAATTATTACGGCTGACTTTGAAGATGAAGAGGCTCTAGCGACGGAGATTGATCGCCAGATTCATGCAAACTATCGTCTGCACCCAACTAACCTTGCTGCAGCGGGCGAGGGTGATGAAGAGGCGAATGCAAAACTTGATGCGCGGTTAAATCAGGTTGAGGGTGCGGCAAAGGATATTTTGCGTAAGATGTACGCCAAACCGGTAGAGAACCAGAAGGTCGCTTTGGCCGAATATGCGCAACAGGAACGAGGGGAGAGCAAGTAATGTCAGAATTTACCCACATCGATGCCAAAGGTCAGGCGCGTATGGTGGATGTCTCCGAGAAAGAGGTGACGTTCCGTGAAGCTCGCGCCCAGGGCCGCGTGGTAATGGACCCTGAAACGCTTTCGATGATTATCAACGGCGGTCACAAAAAAGGTGACGTTATCGCCACCGCGCGTATTGCCGGTATTATGGCAGCCAAACGCACCTCAGACCTGATTCCAATGTGTCATCCATTGATGCTCAGCTCAGTAAAAGTGGAGCTAACCCCCAACGAAGCAGAGAGCTGCGTGGACATCACCGCCATCTGCAAGCTCGCAGGCCAAACCGGCGTAGAGATGGAAGCGCTAAC
>JABXHP010000054.1 GCA_013373575.1 Oceanospirillaceae bacterium
GGCTTTCAGCCGCACACGTAGCGATTCTGCTGTCGGTAAACTGTTTAACGAACTGGGCCCTCGCTACGCGAATCGTCCGGGCGGTTACATCCGCATCCTGAAGTGTGGCTTCCGCGCTGGCGACGCTGCACCAATGGCATATGTTGAACTGGTTGATCGTCCAGTAGCTGCTGAAGAATCTTCTGAAGATTAATTAGCGGAATACTTAAAAAAACCCGGCTTCGCCGGGTTTTTTATTGTCTGCAGTATTTGTATTGCACATCTCCAGACGCAAAATCGCCCGCTAAGCGGGCGATTGTCTAGAAGTTCACAACGAAGCGTTGATTATTCTGTTGCGGTGTTGCCATATGGGCTTTCTGAAAACCCACTAGTAGAATCCAGTTTGAATGCGTGGTCGACCACGGCTTCATCTAGGGCAAAGTTAGCGGTGGGCATTGGCTCACCTTGGGTAGGTGTCATCACGTATGCTTGGTCATACATCGCTTCGTCTGTTGCATAGGTTGACGCTGTCATTGGAGCTCCTTTAGAGATCTCCATCACGTAGGCGTGATCTACTATCGCCTCATCTTCGGCGAATGTAAGTCCAGCAGCCGATGCAGTGCTAGACATCATAATAGCTGCGCCAAATACTGTTGCTAGTTTCATAGTTTTCATGGGGTGTTCCTCCAAAAGTTTTTGTAGCGTTTCCGCTTAATAACGCCCCTCGGGGTGTATTTACAGCTTACGCAAGGCTCAGGAAATGGCTCTATGATGTTTGTCTAAGTTCTCCTAGTATAAACCTCCCTATTAGCCATCTGTAAGGAAACTTTGCTGCTTTTGCCTTGTCGAAGGCACCTGTCTCTGTGGTGCGCCCGCTAGTTCGCGGCTTTATAATAACGGTTGTTCTAAAGTTTCGATAATAAAGATCGATATAAAACAACAATATAGATCTGAATGTGTTGAGATAGAATGCACCATTCTATTTTTTGTGGCTGCCCTATTTCCTCAGTGTATGCGTGCGCTCTCTTGATATGACGTAGCGGATGCGTCCGTTTTGCGCTCCGATGGCTCGCGAATCTTGTGTAAGTCTCTCAGATTTATATCTCATGTATGGGACTAAAGTTCCCGGCGGGTTCCTCTTCTAGGGAGGCTATCAGGTCGATAGCCAGGTATCGTATGTATGGTTAGCTTGCTTGATTAGGCGTCGGCAGTATCTCAGGAGAGGCCTGAGGAGCTTTATTGGAATGCCCTAAAGGTTTTAAGCCTTAGTTTGGATAATGGACTTGGTGCTTGGCAGCAACTGGTACTTTATAAGTTGCAGCTGCGCCCACACAGGTGCGAGGGGTCTAGTGCCGTGCTGCATCTAGATAACCACGCATCACTTTATTGAGGAGGGCTGCACGGTTCTTAACACCAAGTTTGCGGTAGACCCGTGTTAAATGGTTTCTCAGGGTGCTCTCTGAGACGTTAAGTTTATCGGCCATTCCGGTAGCGGAATATTCGGGGTGTTCCCGAAACAGCGTAACTATCTGCAGTTCGCGTTTTGTCAGTGGCTCTCCCAACGCACCCTGAGGGCTATGGTGTTGCTCATGCTGCAAGCGGTTAATTAGGTAGTGTGTAGCTTTACCCTGTAGCCATACCTCACCACGACTTAGCGCTACGATGGCCCGTCCAAGTGTTTCTAAGGACTTGTCCTCCGTGATGATCCCTTTACACCCGATCATTAAGGCCTGATCGATGACGTATTCATCAATTCTTCGACCAAATAGCGCGACAGGCGTTGGGTTCGCTGTGCGTCTATGCCGCTCAACCCAAGCTAGTGCTTCGGTTGCTCGCTCATCGATATCAAACAGTAGTAAGTCGAGGTCGTAACGGGCGCTGGCTGAACACTCATCCAATTGCGCAGATAGCACCACCTCAATTGGCATCGAAGCGTTGATCTCTTTTGCGACAGCGCTAAACATCTCACGCGACAACTGGTAGTCGCTGATAAACCCAATTCGTATCGACGAATTCATGCTACAACTCCAAGCAATCTAGGTAGTAGGTTTATACTAGCTGGTATTGGAGAAGGTTCACCTGACAGTCGAGGCGTATCTGACTGTTATTCAATTATTTACGTGAATTTTACGCATTTGCACAAATTGATCGAAAAGGTCGATATAAAAGCCGGCTCAAGCCGGCGCAACCCTAGTACTAGGCTTATCCAAATTACGACGCATTCAACATCGGTTTTAAGAACCGACCCGTCTCGGAGCCTTTTGTGTCGGCCACGGTTTCTGGTGTGCCTGCAGCTATGATTTGGCCACCGCCTGAGCCGCCCTCAGGTCCAAGATCCACAATCCAGTCCGCTGTCTTTATCACGTCTAGGTTATGCTCAATTACAACAATCGTGTTGCCGTGATCACGCAAACGGTTCAAGACTGCAAGCAGTTGCTCTATGTCGTAGAAGTGCAGGCCTGTTGTAGGCTCATCTAATATATAGAGCGTCTTACCCGTGTCGCGCTTTGATAGCTCTTTCGCAAGTTTTACGCGTTGTGCCTCACCGCCCGAGAGTGTCGTTGCAGCCTGACCCAATCGGACGTAGCTTAGACCTACATCAACCAGGGTTTGAAGTCGGCGAGCAAGCGCAGGTATGGCATCAAAAAAGCTCAAGGCGTCCTCTACGGTGAGGTCAAGCACCTCGTGGATATTCTTGCCCTTGTAAAGCACTTCAAGCGTTTCACGGTTGTAACGTTTGCCCTTACAGACGTCGCAGGGCACGTAGATGTCGGGTAAGAAGTGCATCTCCACCTTGATAACGCCATCGCCCTGGCAGGCCTCGCAGCGTCCACCTTTGACGTTGAAACTGAAACGCCCCGGTTTATAGCCACGTGAGCGCGCCTCTTGCGTCCCAGAGAAGAGCTCACGAACCTGAGTGAAAATACCGGTGTATGTAGCCGGATTTGATCGTGGAGTCCGTCCTATGGGGCTCTGATCAATATCAATAACCTTATCGAAGTGGTTTAGCCCATCGATCTTCTTGAACGGCGCCGGTGTCAGAGTTGTAGCGTTGTTCAACGCTGTTGCTGCTAATGGGTAGAGGGTGTTGTTGATCAGCGTAGATTTTCCGGAACCCGATACACCGGTAATACAGGTAAACAGACCGACAGGAATTTCAAGATCTACATCTCTAAGGTTATTTCCACTCGCGCCGAGTAACTTGAGGGTCTTCTTGGCGTCCATTTCTTGGCGTTGTTTCGGTATTTCGATGGCGCGTGTTCCGCTAAGATACTGTCCTGTCAGAGATCGCTCTGACTGGACAATATCCTGATAGCTCCCCGCCGCAACAACCTCGCCACCGTGAACACCCGCGCCAGGGCCGATATCGATGATGTAGTCGGCACTGCGGATGGCATCTTCGTCATGCTCTACTACGATTACGGTGTTTCCGAGGTCTCTCAAGTGTACAAGGGTCTTCAGTAGACGCTCGTTATCACGTTGGTGAAGACCGATAGAGGGTTCGTCGAGGATGTACATGACCCCAACAAGACCTGCCCCTATCTGGCTCGCCAGGCGAATTCGTTGCGCTTCACCGCCGGAGAGTGTGTCGGCACTGCGCTCAAGGGAGAGGTAGTCGAGGCCGACATTTACAAGGAAGCTTAAACGGTCACGGATCTCTTTAAGGATCTTCTCGGCGATCTCACCCTGTTTACCTTCAAGCGTGAGCTGCTCAAAATAGGATTTTGCTGCACCTATAGGGAGCTTGGTTAGATCTGGAAGCGTTTTCTCATCGATAAATACATGGCGCGCCTCTTTACGCAGGCGGCTGCCGTTACAGCTTGGGCAGGGCTGCATGTTGAGGTACTTTGCGAGGTCCTCGCGTACCATCTCCGACTCCGTCTCACGGTAACGGCGCTCAAGGTTGTTTAAAACTCCCTCGAATGGGTGTGACTTGCTGATTATGTCGCCACGATCGTTGAGGTAGCGGAAGGGTATAGCCTCGCTGCCGCTGCCCTTGAGTACGGCGTCTTGATGTTTTTTGCTCAGCGCTTTAAACGGCGTATCAATATCAAAACCGTAGTGTTCTGCAACGGCTTTTAGCTGCTGGAAGTAGTAGAGGGTGCGGCGATCCCACCCTCTAATAGCCCCTTCAGAGATTGTTAGGCTTGGGTCATGTACGACTTTTCCGGGATCAAAATACTGACGTACGCCGAGTCCATCACAACTCGGGCATGCACCATGCGGGTTGTTAAATGAGAAGAGGCGCGGTTCCAGTTCTTGAATTGAGTGGCCGCACTTGGGGCAAGCGAAGCGGGCGGAGAAGATCATCTCTTCACCCTCGCCATCCATCCAGTCGACTGTGGCAATGCCATCGGTAAGCTCGAGCGCGGTTTCAAATGACTCTGCCAAACGCTGCTGCAGGTCCTCGCGCACCTTAAATCGATCTACTACTACATCAATGCGGTGCTTTTTGTTCTTATCAAGCTCTGGGGCTTCATCAAGATCTACGACAATCCCATTGATTCGTGCGCGTACGAAACCTTGAGCGCGGAGGTTACTGAGGGTATGTAAGTGCTCACCTTTACGATCCTGCACAACCGGTGCAAGAAGCATCAATTTACTGCCTTCGGGCAACGCGAGTACCTGATCAACCATCTGGCTGATTGTCTGCGCCTTGAGCGGAAGGTCATGCTCAGGGCAGCGTGGCTCACCGGCTCGCGCGAAGAGCAAGCGCAGGTAGTCATAGATCTCGGTGATTGTCCCCACTGTCGAACGTGGGTTGTGTGAGGTCGACTTTTGCTCGATAGAGATCGCTGGTGAGAGACCCTCAATATGGTCCATCTCTGGCTTCTCCATCATCGAAAGAAACTGCCGAGCATAGGTAGAGAGCGACTCTACATAACGGCGTTGGCCCTCCGCGTAAAGGGTATCGAATGCCAGAGATGACTTGCCTGAACCCGACAGTCCGGTCACAACGACCAACTTATCGCGAGGGATATCTAGGTCAATATTCTTGAGGTTATGAGTACGCGCGCCGCGTACAAGAATCTTGTCCATTTGTGCTCCAAATCGTGCGGGCAAAAGCGGGATTATACCACCTGCCCAAGGCAAAAATTGGTTAATTTTACGGCTGATTCGTCAGGTGTGATCTGTTAAAGTAGAGCGAAATTTCTAAGTGTTTTTGTGGAGAGAATTGATGGCACGTGGTGTTAACAAGGTGATTCTGGTTGGTAATCTAGGTGGCGATCCAGAGGTGCGCTATATGCCGTCCGGCGGTGCGGTAACCAACGTTAACATTGCCACAAGTGAGACTTGGAAAGATAAGCAGTCTGGCCAGATGCAGGAACGCACTGAGTGGCACCGAGTCGTATTCTTCAACCGCTTGGCTGAAATTGCGGGTGAATATCTGAAGAAGGGTTCAAAGATCTACTGTGAGGGCTCTCTGCGCACTCGCAAGTGGCAGGATAACAACGGTCAGGATCGCTACACCACTGAGATCGTCGGTAGTGAGATGCAGATGCTTGACTCTCGCGGTGGTGAAGGTGGCATGGGCGGTGGCTACAATCAGGATCCAGGCTACGGTCAACCTCAGCAACAGGCGCCTCGCCAGCAAGCCCCGCAACAGGCACCACAGCAGGCGCCAGCACAGCAGCCACCTGCGTTCGATGATTTCGACGATGATATTCCGTTCTAAACACTTATGTAAGTTGTGCTCTGACTAGTAGAAACCTCGCTTCGGCGAGGTTTTTTTATCTCCAGTCAAACGCTGAATTGTTATTTCACTAAGTGAAATTTCATGAATCAATTTACGAAAGCTCCAATTGATCCAGAGGAACAAACTCGCACGTAACTGCCTTGGTATGACCAAACAATAAATCCAACAATGGTTTCCTAATAAGATTCGTTCGCTCGCAAAAGGTAGCCGAGGGTCTGTTAGGGGAGGAGTGCATATGAATAAAAGATTGTTCCTCAAACTAAGCGCCAGTGCAGCTCTTGCGTTGGCAATCGGCTCCACACAGGCGGCTGAAACGCTGAAAATTGGAGCAGTAGCTCCAAAGACTGGTGGCCTCGCTGGCGGTGCTGTGGTTTCGTTCTGGCCCAACGTCAAGCTCTGGGCGCACGATGTTAACGGTCGCGGGGGGCTGGATGTTGGCGGTACGAGATACATGGTTGAGATCATTGAATATGATGATCAGACCAACCCTGGTGAGACCATCAAAGCAGTTCAACGCCTAGCTACCCAAGATAAAGCAGACTTCATACTCGCTCCTTACGCAACGGGGCTAAACATCGCAGCCGCTCCTGTTTTCGCGCGCTATGGCTATCCGATGATTACTCATACGGCGATTTCAGATCAGGTTGAGGAGCTCTCAAGTAAATTTCCTAATATGTATTTCACCCTTGGCGGAGCGTCTGGGCTGGCGGAGGGCGTAGCTGAAGTTCTCGCTGCGATGAAGGCTGCCGGAGATATTGGCAATCGGGTCGCAATGGTGAATGTGGCTGATGCTTTTGGTATCGAGCTTGCCGAACGCGCGGCTCCAGCTCTCAAGTCAGCCGGCTTCGATATCGTCTATCAAACCTCCTATCCGTTGGGAACTCAAGACCTTTCCCCGGTGGTTAAAGGAGCGAAAGAGGCCAATCCTGACGCCTTTGTGGCATTCTCTTACCCACCTGATACTTTTGGTTTGACCAAGCAAGCAGTGGTAGAAGACCTTAACGTAAAGGCGTTCTACACAGCGGTGGCAACGGCCTTCCCTGCCTATGCCGGTGCCAATGGTGCGGCAGCCAACAACGTTCTAGGAGCCGGCGGCGTCAATGCTGATGACCCCAGTTTCCAAGCCTACATGAAGCGGCACGAAGAGGTGACAGGTGAAAAACCTGACTTTTGGGCCTCGGGTATGGTCTACGCCTCATTCCAGATCTTGGAGCAAGCTATTGAGGCAACCGACTCAATCGATCGTAAAGTGGTTTCGGAGTACATAGCCAAGAATGATTTCGATACGCTTATGGGTAAGATCAGTTGGGACGAGAACAACAACAACTCGGCATATTGGACGGTTGGTCAGTGGCAGGATGGCGTCTTCAAAGGCGTTGCCTCCACTGGGCGAGAGGGTGCAGTCGCACCACGTCTAAAACAGGGTTGGGAGTAGTTCCCTTGTCTAGGCACCGGGCTATCCCGGTGCTCGCTTTCTGCTGGCAGTCTAATTTATGGACATACTGATCACTGGCCTACTGTTGGGCGGTACCTATGCTCTTATAGCCATGGGATTGAATCTACAGTACGGCATGTCCCGCATCATGAACCTGGCCAATGGCGAGATACTGGTCGCTGGTGGTTTTGCTGCATTCTGGTTTTGGACTGCAGGGGCTCTAAGTCCACTATTGACTATTTTCATTCTGGCGCCTTTGGCCTTTGGCTTGAACTGGCTTATCTACATAATTGTCTTGCGGCCGCTCGTCAGGCGAGCGAAGTCTAGAGGGCAACTAGAAGTCGATTCGATTTTGACGACCTTCGGCCTCTCGTTCGTAGCAGTAGGCTTGATGCTCGCAACCTTTGGCGGCGACTATTTCAGCTACTCTTACATGCTCACTCCGGTCGAGATTTGGGGCCAGACCTATGCAGTAAATCGGATCTTGGCCTTCATCGCCGCAGTAGTTATCTGTGGCGTGCTATACCTGTGGCTCAATAGATCCAGAGCAGGTATGTCAATCCGCGCCATAGCGGTCTCTCCCGACAGCTCCCGTCTGGTTGGGATCGATGTACCCAGATTAGCGGCACTGGCATTCGCACTGGGCGGGGCAATTACCGCAGTTGGCGGTGCGCTGGTATCGACCTTTCTAACCCTCGATGCCTCCACTGGCGTGATATTCACGCTTAAGGCTCTGGTTATTGTCATCATGGGTGGGGTCGGTGATGTTCGGGGTACTATCGTGGCAGCCTTGCTTTTGGGGGTACTTGAGACCTTCGTTGCACGTGTTATTGATCCGGGCCTCACATTAGCGGCGGCCTATCTACTCTTCATCTTGATATTACTGTTCAGGCCCCAGGGGCTGTTCGGTCGGAGGCAGTCATGAAGAGCCAAGAGTATAAAAGTTTCGGTACTGCTCTAGTTTTGCTTGTAATTGCGATACTGCTTCCTTGGTTCGTTGGCGACTTCGCCGTGACCCTAGCGGTAAATATGGCGATGTTTACGGTGCTTGCCACCAGTTGGGCGCTCTTTTCTGGGCCAACTCACTACATCTCGTTGGCGACAGCGGCATTCTTCGGTTTGGGTACCTACACTACGGGCTTGGGGCTCGACCACCTTCCCTATTGGTTTCTAATACCACTTGCAGGAGTTTTGGGTGCACTCATCGCTGGAGTGATCGGTCTGGCGACCCTAAGACTGTCCGGCGTCTATTTTGTCATCTTTACACTCGGACTTGCGGAGATGACGCGCCAAATTATCACCTTTGTGCAGAATGCTACAGGTCAGAAAGGTATCTTGATATCTATCTGGTTTGAGGAGGCGACGTTCTACTGGATGCTTGTCGCGCTTGCCGCGCTGATCTTCCTTGTTGGTTGGTTAATTGGCCGCTCTAGATTGGGCTTTGCCTTGCGTATCATTGGTGATGACGAAGAGGTGGCGCGTCACTCTGGTATAAATACCGCGCTCTCAAAAGTGCTGCTATTTATGATCCCCGGAGCTGTGGCTGCAATGACTGGAGCAATTATGGCGCCGCGCTATGGGTATATAGAGCCGCTGATAGCCTTCACTCCAATGCTCTCCTTCCAGGTCGTTATTATGGCGCTGCTTGGTGGTACTGGACGTCTTTGGGGGCCGCTTGTGGGGGTTATACCTTTCTCAATCCTGTGGGAGATTCTCTCTGCATCCTTCCCGAACCAGACGACTCTGCTTCTAGGACTGAGCTTCTTGGTAATTGTCTATCTGCTGCCTCAGGGGTTTGTCGGGTTGCTGCTTAAGATCAAAGCTCGCTTTGGTGGGGGTAGGGGGTACTAATGGGTGAATCTAGCACGGTGCTGTCCTTGCGCGGCGCTACTAAACGATTTGGTGGTCTTGTTGCTGTTAATGAGCTCGATTTTGATGTGACCGAGCATGAAGTCCTAGGTTTGATTGGGCCCAATGGGTCGGGGAAGTCGACCACGCTTAATTTGATTTCAGGTTCACTGCGAGTCAGTGAAGGAGAGATCCTACTTCGAGATCAACTTATCAGTGATCTGCCGGCGCAGAAAATTGCGCGCAAGGGCGTTGCGCGTACCTTCCAATTAGTCCGCATGCTTCCATCCATGTCGGTGATGGAGAACGTCATGGCTGGTGCTGTCTTCGGACATCGCAGGCGTTGGGGGCGAGAAGCAGAGCGGCAAGTTATGAAAATGTTGGAGCTTGTTGGTCTGGAGCGCCGTGCAGCGGCCAGACCATCCGAGCTGACCTACATCGACACTAAACGTGTTGAGTTGGCGCGCGTGTTAGTGGGTGATCCGAAGGTGCTACTTTTAGATGAGTGGCTCGCTGGTCTAAATCCCACGGAGCTGGAAGAGGGTATCGCGCTGATAAAACGCCTAAGGGAAGAGGGGCGAACTATCGTACTTGTCGAGCACGTCATGGATGCCATTCGATCACTCTGCGATCGTTGCGTCGTAATGTCATCGGGGCGGAAAATTGCTGAAGGACCGACCGCACAGGTTCTTAGCGATCCTGAAGTGATTCGGGCCTATCTGGGAGAAGATGATGCTTGAGGTTAAAGAGTTATCGGCAAGCTACGGTAAACACCGTGCTCTAGAGTCAGTAAGTCTTAAGGTCGTACCTGGCGAAATTGTGGTGATTTTAGGTGCGAATGGAGCAGGGAAGTCAACACTGCTCAAGTCTATATGTGGCATCTGTGAGGGAGCGGTTCATGGTGATGTCCTGATGGGCGGTACCGAGCTCTCGGGTCTCAAGCCCAATAAAATAGTTGAGGAGGGGATCGCTCTGGTTCCTGAAGGGCGCGGTGTATTTCCTGACCTCACGGTGCAGGAGAACCTGCTGCTTGGTAGCTACAGCGAGCGCGCAAGGGATGAAGAGGGTGCCAGTTTGGAGCGGGTACTGAACCTATTTCCCAAATTGGCAGAGCGCCAGAAACAGGTAGTGCGGACCATGTCCGGGGGCGAGCAGCAGATGGTAGCCATTGGTCGCGCAATGATGTCCAACCCAACAATACTAGCCCTGGATGAGCCCTCTTTGGGACTTTCACCGCTCCTGTCGAAGGAGTTGTTCCATAGCCTAAAACGGGTAAAGGCTGCCGGTTTAGGCATTCTGATGGTAGAGCAAAATGCCCGTCAGTCTCTAGCAATAGCCGACCGCGGATATCTGCTGGAGAACGGCCGGATAGCACACCAGGACAGTGCAGATAATCTTCTGAACGACCCTGCGGTGACCGCCGCCTATCTTGGTGGAAAGTCAGCCCCTCGAGCTAAAACGACTACCCGCGCGACAGAGCCGACTTTATCGGTCAGGGCCGGTACAGAGGATCGCGCGTTCGCCCAGATAGCGTCCCAAGCCATGGCGAGTTTTGAGGGATCTCAGATTCCGAAAAAGCCAGTGTCTGAGGAGGTCACTCCCGTTTTTGAGGTGGCAAATTCACCGGCTTCAATTACGACAAGCAAACCTGCCGAAACCATCCAGCCGAGCCCAACGGTTATGCCAGAGAGTCGTCCTATTTCGACTCTAGACTTGGTTTATGGAATGGATCTCGAAGCTCTTGTAGAGAGCGCTTCGGCGCAGTCTAGCCGCAAAGGAACAGCGAGCGAAGCCGGCCGCTTGCCGACGCGACCTCAACACCGGAATGTGAATAGGTCTACCTCGACCGAGAAAGTTGTGATGCCGAGCTTGGATAGCTCGGCGGATCGGTTACAGACAATTTTGCGTGAAATTGAAGAAGCGGCGCGACGCGCCGAGCAGTCACGCAAACTCTGATTATTAGGAGATTGACCCGATGTCAGACATCCCGCACGACTCGCCCAGGATAAAGGGTATGTATATAGACGGTAGCTGGATTCCAGCGTCACGTACATTTGATGACTTGAATCCGTCAGACAATACCCTCTACGCCAGGATTCCTGACTGCACGACAGCTGACGTCAAGCGTGCGGTTGATGCTGCTCAGGCAGCTTTTCCAGCTTGGGCCGCATTACCCCATCATACACGAGCGCACTACTTGCATAAGATTGCAGATGTGTGGGAGCGCCGTGGCGGAGATTTTGCTGCTGCGGCTGTCGCTGAGGGCGGCGGTTGGTTCGGGAAGGGAATGTTTGAAGCAGGCTATGTGGCGGAGGTGTTTCGCTCAGCGGCGGCGCTCTGTTACATGAACACCGGTGAAGTGCTTCCATCTGAGCATGGTAAGTTTATGACTGCGACTCGCTGGCCACTAGGTGTTGTCAGTGTCATCAGCCCGTGGAATATGCCGGGCATCCTAACCTCTCGCGGCTTTGCCGCAGCTCTAGCTGCCGGTAACACCGTGGTATTAAAGCCGTCGGAAGATACCCCTTACTCTGGAGGTCTCTATTTTGCTGAAATTTTAGAGGA
>JABXHP010000359.1 GCA_013373575.1 Oceanospirillaceae bacterium
ACACCAGCATCAGCCGTTGCACTTACAGAAATCATTGCGAAGCAGGATATCCCTGAGGGGCTATTTAACCTCGTGATGGGGTCCGGCGGAGAGGTCGGCGAGGCGCTTGCGGCTCATGCCGGCGTGAAAGCGATCTCGTTCACGGGATCAGTACCTGTCGGCAAACGCATAGCCCAAGTTGCTGTTAGTAATTTCACTAAGCTGCAGATGGAGATGGGGTCAAAAAACGCACTGGCCGTAATGGATGATGCCGATCTCGATTTAGCTGTGACGGTTGCACTTGGAGGTGCGTTTGGCGGTAGTGGTCAGAAGTGTACCGCATCATCTAGATTGGTCGTTCACGAGGGGATTCATGATGCCTTTGTTGAGCGTCTGGTCGCTGGCGCACAACAGATGAAAGTCGGGCACGCACTGGAGCAGGGTACGCAGATGGGGCCAGTGGTATCTCAGACTCAGCTGGATGAGAACTTGGCGTATGTCGCGCTAGGCAAGAGTGAAGGCGCTGAGCTTGCGTGTGGCGGTGAGTTGTTAGATCTAGCTACGCCCGGTTTCTATATGAGTCCGGGAGTGTTTCTGGGAACGCAGAATGCGATGCGTATCAACCGCGAGGAGATGTTTGCACCACTTACATCTGTTATCAAGGTTGGTAGTTACGAAGAGGCTCTTAGCGTGGTGAACGACACCGAATTTGGTTTGACTTCAGGAATCGTGACGCGTTCACTGGCTCGTGCAAATCACTTCCGTCGCAATGCCCAGACAGGTGTCGTGACTGTCAACTTGCCTACAGCAGGTACCGACTACCATGTGCCTTTCGGCGGGCGCGGCCAGAGCTCCTATGGTCCGCGGGAGCAGGGCAGAACAGCAGATGAGTTCTTCACGGTAGTGAAAACAGCTTACATCAGCGCAGGTGACGACCTATGAGGATTGATGCGCTGCAGTATTGCAACTATTCGGAAAAGATCTTCCGGCAGTGGCGTGAAGCGCAGCTCGACGCAGTGCATGTAACCATCGCTTACCACGAAAATTTTCGTGAGATGGTGGCGAATCTGGAGGAGTGGAATCGCTATTTTGAGCGTTTCCCGTCATTGATTTTCAAAGGTACCACGGCTGCAGATGTTGAGTCTGCAAGGGATAGCGGCCGAACTGCTGTCTTTTTTGGTTTCCAAAATCCAAGCCCAATCGAGGATGACATTGGGCTTGTTGAGATAGTTCACCAGTTGGGTGTGCGCTTTATGCAGCTCACCTACAATAATCAGTCCCTTCTAGCCTCAGGCTGTTATGAGCCAGTTGATGCCGGTATCAGCCGAATGGGCAAGGAGGTGATCGCCGAGATGAACCGTGTAGGACTAGTGGTAGATATGTCTCACTCGGGCAATCGCAGCACCATTGAGGCCGCAGAAATTTCATCTCGACCTATCGTTATAACGCATGCTAATCCACATGCATGGCACCCAGCCCTGCGTAACAAAAGCGATGATGTACTTCGCGCTGTGTTCCAGAGCGGCGGAATGATCGGTTTCTCTTTATATCCGCACCATCTTAAAGGTAAGAGTGACTGCACGCTGGAGAGTTTTTGCACCATGGTTGCGCAGACAGCTGAGAAGTATGGCGTGGAGCATATAGGCATAGGTTCGGACTTATGCCAGGACCAGCCTGACTCAGTCGTAGAGTGGATGCGCGTAGGGCGTTGGACCAAACAGATTGATTTCGGTGAGGGGTCTAAAGCCGCTCCCGGTTTCCCCGCTCAACCAGAGTGGTTTGAAGATAGTCGGGGGTTCAACCATCTTCACAGAGGTCTCCTTGAAGTGGGTTTCTCTGCCGCTGAGGTCGACCTAGTGCTAGGTGATAATTGGCATCGCTTTTTCCGCGAAAACTTCTCTGCGATCAATTCCTAATTTAGAGAAATCTGGGAGGTGGTTACATGACTTTAGCGTTGAGAACTCCAGATAGGCTGATGAGGCTAAACAGGCTAGGCTCATTTCATCCCAGTAGAATGAGCTTTATGCACCAGTTACTACGCCGTATGGGGCGCGAGGACTGGCGTTATGAGCGACGTCTGTTTGACATCAATAGCCAAGGTGTTGGCCGGGCCGTGCTAACAATGCATGGGCCGCAGCGTAGCTACTCACTGGTCGCCTTCGCCCACGATCTGCCAGATGAGTTGCGCTCGGATCGAGTTATTGCGCAGGCGTGGGACGCTACCTTCTGTCTCTATGATGGGATTCCCAGTGAGGAGGATATCTCTCGACTTGAGACGCAGGTGCCAGGTCAGGAGACTGCTCGGCTAACACCCAGGGAACTTTGCCTGTCACGCGCTAATCGTTCGGTGAGATTGTGGGATAGCGTCGTTGAGGCGCTCAGCCAGGGGCGCCAGCCCGAAGCCGAGGAGCTCGCAGAAGTGGGCTACCTTATGCGTACCACGGCAGTTTACGGGTCCGGAAAATTTGGGCTTTGTGACCGCTTTTTAATCGCAGATCGTGAAGAGCTTAACTCCCCTTTTCAGGCTGAAATGTTAACCGTATTTCTAATCCGCCAGTTCGTGCGTGACCTGATTAACACTTGTGCCCGCAACCGCGGTGGTGATGCTGCAGTCGAGCTCGATAGCAACCTGGCGCAAAGCCTGGGTATAGGCAATTCAACGGGGCTGGGTATGGCGCCTTTTCTACTAAACCACCCACGCTTGATGCATCGCTGGATAGCGTCGCGCGAGTCGGCGCTAGAGGAGATCTGTAACGAAGACCAATTCTCAGATTTCGCACTTAAACGAGCGCAGAACAGAGTTGCTGAAGGGTTGGCTAACCTACCCCGCTGGCGCAGCGTGCACCCCTATCAGATTGAGCGCGTAGCCCAGTTGCAAGCTGATCTGCGGGCTCTTGCTGAGATGACGTTTGACTCTCCAGCGCAGAGCTTAGATTGGGTTGAAACGCATCTTTCGGATGAGGGGTGTGAGTACTGGGTAACTTGTCTGTTGGAGGCTTATCCTGAAATTTCTGACCGCTGGGCGCAGGAGATGTCTATTGATGAGTCTGTCGGCTTTGAAATAGATGGACGCTGGTCTTTGCATCAAGCGCTTGAGGCGATTGAGGAGCATTTTAGCTGGGCGTTGGAGTGTCAGTGGACGGATGCCGACATTGCTCGCGTCTGGTACGTGTCTCAGGAGAAGCTAGAGCCACGTTTGGGTGAGCGAGCTGAAGAGCCTGTAGAGGAGTTCGAGCAGCCACTGGCCCCAGGTAGAGATATGGCTGCTCTGAAGTGCGCGTTGGTTGAAAGCAACGCGATTAACTTAGCAACTTTCTTAAGACAGTATCCTGAGCATCGCCATGCAGTTAGACGTTTGCAGTGGGCTTGTCGTTTCCCGTTTGGAGAGATCCATGACAATACCATCTCCGCCCAACTTAAGCCGATCGATATGCTTAGGTTAAAGCTCTCATTTTTTGGGGCTAACTATTTTGATCCACGTTCGGATCGCTGGCTGCGAATCTGTATGTTTGCGGATGCCCCTTATGCTGACCAACTGAAGCAGGATAACGCTGAGGCTTGGGGTTAGATGGAAGTCTCGTTTAACGAGTTGGATGCTCGACTCAAAAAGGCGGCCCGTGGTGCGGGTTTGTCTTGGGGGCTAGCCGAGGAGTTTGCGAAGGCTCTGCTCTATCTTGCGCAGTCAAACATCGCCCTAGATTGCAGGGTCGTTGAGTTTTTAGAGGATCCGAGTTCAGTAGAACTGCTGTCAGACTGGTGTTATCAGCTCGACCTGGGGTTACCACTGGAAGCAAGCGGAGGATTATCGCAAGCGCAACAGCAGGTTTTGGAGGGTTTTGTGCGGCGTGCCGACCGACCTGCGGCTAGTTTTAGTCAGCGTGCCAGCGTTGATTCCGAAGCTTGGGAGCGGCTCAGATCCCTCGAATTTAAGACCTATGCCCCTGAGTCTGAAATCTCCCGCCTCAAAGGTGCCGGAGCGGGTGTCTCAGATAACGATTAAAGTGTCGCAATGACGCAAGTCGGACTCCGGCTATAAGGTTCAGAATCGCGCTTTGCTGAAAAATAATAATAGGAGCGCGGCTGATGCATCAGTCTCAACTACCCCTGGTTGGTGTAAACGTGGTCGATTTTGGCCAGTATATAGCCGGTCCAGCTGTGGCGATGATCTTGGCGGATCTAGGTGCCACAGTAATCCACATCGATCCTCCAGGCGGATCGCTCTGGGATAATCCCGCAAATGCGGTGCTTAATCGCAACAAACTCAGCGTTGAAATCGATCTCAAAACTGAAGAGGGGCTCGCGAATGCGCACTCCCTGATTGCTCAGGCTGATATCGTTATCGAAGGCTTTCGTAATGGTGTGATGTCACGTCTCGGCATCGACTTTCAGCAGTTACGAGAGACACGTCCAGAGCTCATTACGCTGAGTATTCCCGGATTCGCCTCCAATGATGGCTTGCGAGCTCAGTGGCGTGCGTTTGAGAGTGTTGTAGCGGCTCAGTCTGGCGTATTCACCGATATGGGGTTAAACCGTGTGCTTATGGGGATTAACCCATCGTTCTCTCCTCTGCCGTTGAGTAGTGCTTACGGTACGATGCTCGCGGCATCCTCCGTGGTCATTGCACTACAGGCGCGTGAGCGCAATGGTTATGGTGATCATATAGAGGTACCTCTGGCCACCGCTGTAATGGAGGGGCTCTGTTACAACTCGATTGAGATCGACAATTTGCCGGAGCGCTATCTGACCCAGCGCGAACTAGAGATTCAGCGCCGCCGGGATGAGAACCTGCCAATGGATCTGAGCTTTGATGATCTGCAAGAGTTGCTTGACCCTTTCTATCGCTCATACCGCTGTAAAGATGGACGCTTCTTCTATGTTGTCTGCCCAAGTCACCGCTTTCACGCTAAGCGCTGTCTGCAGACTCTAGGTATCTACGATGAGCTAGTAGCAGAGGGGCTTGAGGAGCAGATAGATACCTACCTTCCTCAGAGCCAGTGGACATCGGATGTCAGTCTGGGCGTTTACCCTCTGCCGAAGCACTGGGCCGACCGCATTGCAGAGAAGATGAAAGCGATCTTCCTCACCCGCAGTGCGGCAGAGTGGGAGAAGATCTTCGGTTGGGGTAAGTTTCCAGGTGCACGCCAACGCTGGTTACAGGAGTGGATGTACGACGATCACGTCGAAATGTCAGGCTTGATGCTCCATGTTGAGGACCCAGTTTACGGTAAGATGCTGCAGCCCGGCCCGTTGGTTTGGTTCCGTGAGAGTGCTCATGAGATGGAGCACCCTAGAGGTCGAGCCTGGGGCAGTGTTGAGGATGCGTTAGCAAAACTCAAACAGAATCCTAGGCGCGAGTTTGCCTTGGGTGATGCAGAGCAGGCGTGGATGCAGGGCGTCAAAGTTCTTGATCTGTGTAACGTCATTGCCGGCCCGCACTCGGTAAGCTACTTCGCACGCTTTGGTGCAGATGTGATCAAGATTGATCCTGCAACACCGCTCTATGATGCTTGGAACACCGTTATTTTCGGAATGTCTCATATGCGCTCGAAGCGATCAGCTCTACTCGATATACGAGCGGGGGCAGGGCGCGAGGCACTTGAGCGTCTGATTAAACAGGTGGACGTGGTCGTCTGGAATGCGACCGATGCTCAGGTTGCAGAGATGAAGCTTGACCAAGAGAGTTTGCAGAAGATCAATCCGAATGTAATCCTCTGTCAGCTTGACTGTTTTAGTGGCATACGTCCAGGGCCGAAAACGAACTACCTGGGTTACGATGACCTAGTACAGGCCTGTACGGGGATTATGCAGCGCTTCGGCGGTTCGATGGACCGTGTTGAGGAGCATGCCCACGTTGGAACTATCGATGTGATGTGTGGTTTCGGCGGTGCACTCGGTGTTGCGGCTGCACTCTATCAACGTCAGAGAAGCGGTCGTGTGGGGCGGCCAAAAACTTCTCTATCGGCGCTGAGCGGCTTAGCGCAGATTCCATTCTGCTATGACTACCAAGGCCGTGGCTTGTTTAATGAGCCCAGTGGCCCTGATGTCCGTGGCTATTCGGCTCTAGAGCATCTCTATGAAGCGGCAGACGGTTGGATGATGCTCGCCTGTTCCGAGAGAGATGTGCCGGTACTTGAATCCGTTGTCGGTCCGCTACCAGAGGGAGATGCGCAGCGCGAAGCTCAGCTTAAAACTGTCTTCTCCGGCAGATCGCGTCACGAGTGGGTGGAGCTACTGCAGCATAATAATCTCGCAGCGGCGCCTTGTGGTCAGATGGAAGCCTTGCGAACAGAGTACAGTCGACCCTTTGATAATACCTGTGGAGTGGAGCTTGGAACCTACGCTTTCAGTACCTACCCCGACCACCCCGCGGGCCGAAGAGTAGTACAGCTGGATGCTTGCGCGGTGCGCTCAACACGTGCGCCCCTGATAGCGCCGCAGCCTAGTGAGAAGTACGGGGCGTCGACACGTGCCGTACTGAATGAGCTGGGCTACAGTGGTGAGGAGATCGATAAGATGATTGACCAGGGAGCCGCTTCAGAGAGCTGGAGTGAAGAGTATTTCCCTTCTTAACTCGAGTACTCTTTTCGTCTTGCTGAGAGCCTTGAGCCAGTAACGCCGTCCCAAGGACGGCGTTACTACTCTCACTGCTCGTTGCTGTTGAGCAGTGATGCTTCGAATGGAAATTGAGTTAGGTTCTCAAATCCATCCTCAGTGATGAGAACCTGATCCTCCAGTTTAACCCCCTCCCGTCCACCAACAGCACCTACATAGGCTTCTACGCATAACGTCATGCCGGGTTCGAGTACACCTTCATAGCCGTGGTGTTCAACATCCTCAGGGTAGCGGACGCAGGGGTACTCATCACAGAGGCCGATACCGTGCATGATAACGCCGTAGCGTTGGGCTCTAAACTCGGGCGGTAGTCGGTGGGCCTTTTGAGTGATCTCGTTGAGCGTCATTCCTGGTTTAAGGATACTCATGTTTGTCTGTATGTGTTCATAAGCTATCTGGTAAAGCCGTCGTTGCTCATCTGTGGGTTTGACGTCGCCTATTACCCAAGAGCGAGATAGATCGGCGCAGATGCCGTAGGGGCCGATAAGGTCAGTATCGAACGCCAGCATATCTCCGGCCTGGACGATGCGGGGTCCCGACTCTTGGAACCAGGGGTTTGTGCGTGGGCCGGACGAGAGTAAACGGCATTCGATCCACTCGCCACCGCGGCGAATATTCTCAGCATGCAGCACTGCCCAGATATCATTTTCACTGACGCCTGGAACGCTCGCTTCTCGCATCTTGTGCATGGCTGATTCGGTAGCGGCAATTGAGCAGCGCATTGCATTTACTTCGTCAACGGATTTGATAACACGAGCATGCTCCATCACCTGTTGACCGTCACTGATCTGTATGCCGAGTGACTCTATCGCCCAGAGTCCCTCTATCTCGATCTTATCGATGGCTAATCGGCGTCCCTCGCCCGCATGGGTCTGAAGTAAGCTCTCAATCTCTGCGGCGAACTGGGCTGCATGTTGGCGTGTATTGCTGCCAGTCTCAAAGTAGAAGAATGAGGCGCCTGAACGTACTTCGCGTACGAGTGGCAGGTGGGCTGAGAGGTGTTCGCAGTTGTGAAAGTCCCAGAGAACAACATAACCTGCTGTCGAAACGAAACAGGCGCGTGCATGGTTGTGCGTAATCCAAACCTGCATATTAGTTGTATCTGTGGCGTAACGAATATTGAGGGGGTCAAACAGTAGAATCCCGTCCAGCCCCTCTTTTTCGAGCTGCTGGACTATACGGGATAGTCTATATTCACGCATCGCGGTAAGGTTGGGTGCAGTTAGTGCTCTAGCTTCCCACTCATCGAACGCGAGCTGTGTTGGGCCGATCTCGACACGATCGTTATCTGAAGGTGATCCGTCCGGTTTAAGGGATCTGGATGGTCTAATTCTTGAATCTATCTTGCTCATCGGTGCGGCCTCCCGCTAGAGTTGGACCTTGCGCCAGAATAGGAGATGTTCGTTGCGTGCGGAAGTGATCTGTCGCGAATCGGCAACTAAGAAGCGCATTGGCCTAAAAACAACAACGCTTGGAGGCGAACTATGCCAGTACTTTCACTACCACAGATAGAAGAACTCTGTTTTGAGGCCCTGCGGGATTGTGGTGCCAGCGAGGTGCAGGCACGTGCTGCCGCGCTCGAGCTCATGGATGCTGAGGCTGAAGGCATTCGCAACGTAGGGCTTGGTTACATTCACCTCTATTTGAAACATCTTCGCTGCGGCAAGGTGTTGGGCACAGCTGAACCGAAGATTGCTAAAAGAAGTGAGTCCGCGATAGTTGTGGATGCGGCGCATGGTTTTTGTCATGCCGCGTACTTACATGCGGAAGAGCCTCTAGTGGAAGCTGCTAGGGAGCAGGGTATTGCTACGATGGTGATTCATCGCTCCTACTCCGCAGGTGTGTTGGGTTGGTTTATGCGGCGCCTAGCCCAGCAAGGTTTGGTGGGACTGATGTATGCAAACTCCTCTAAAGCCGTTGCCGCACAGGGCGGGAAGGTACCCTTCTTTGGCACCAATCCTCTCGCTTTTGGGGCGCCCAGAGCCGGTGATGAGCCATTGGTTTTTGATATGGCAACCGCTTCAACCGCACGGGTAAATTTGGTGAAGGCAGCGCGGGAGGGTGTTCCATTAGAACCGGGTCACGCAATAGATCCGGATGGCAATCCCACCACAGATGCAGCGCTTGGTTTGAGAGGCGCGCAGTTACCCTTGGGCGGTGCAAAGGGGTTTGGTCTTGGTTTGATGGTAGATATTCTGGGTGGGGTACTCAGCGGTGGCAATTGCTCTTACGAGGCGTCTATGTTTTCAACGGAGGAGGGTGGGCCGCCAAATGTTGGGCAGACCATTATTGCGCTCGATCCGAACTTTTTCGCGACCGGTTTTGTAGAGCACCTAGAGAGAATGCTTGCGGATTTGACTAGTGGCAATGATGTGAGAGTTCCAGGTGAGCGTCGCGGGCAGCTTCGCCAAAAGCATCAACTCGAGGGTGTGGATGTGCCGCAGTCCCTGTTAGACCAGATCGCAGAACTGCGACCCTAGTTGGGTCGGCGGTGTGGCAGTGGCGTGAAAAATTACAATGTCAGAAGAAATAAAATTTTAGAATCAAAGATTTCCCCTTGCTTGCTTGCAATGTCCCTGTTTAAATACGCGCCGACCTCAGGGCAACATCAATTGCTCTTGACGCGAAGCTGCTAAAAGGCGGTAGAGTTGTGAGGTTTTTCAATTTTAAAGGGGTGTACCCCTTTTCCTTCGTTTAAGAGGCGGGTATAATGCGCGTCCCTTACTTGTAGGGTAGTGGCTCAATTGGCAGAGCAGCGGTCTCCAAAACCGCAGGTTGGGGGTTCGAGTCCCTCCTACCCTGCCACCTTGCTAAGGTGGTAAGTTGTTGAAACAAGTAGGCTATCTGTTTTTAATCTGAGGCTTTTACGTGAACGCGAAAGTAGAAACCCAAGCATCCAAGCTCGACGGTCTTAAGTGGCTGGTTGTTATTGCGCTTGTGGCAGTCGGTGTGGTTGGTAACTCAATGTACGCTAATGAGTCGCTGCTATATCGAGTTCTTGCTTTGGTGGCTTTGGCTATCGCGGCAGGCTTTATTGCGCTGCAGACGGCAAAGGGGAAGGCGTTCTTCCAGCTCTTTAAAGAGGCTAAGAACGAGATTCGTAAAGTGGTTTGGCCTACGCGTCAGGAGACGTTGCAGACAACGGGTATTGTCGTTGTTGCAGTGCTTATTATTGGTCTGCTGCTTTGGGGTCTGGATTCGCTGTTGGGCTGGATTATTTCCGGCTTCATCGGTTAAGGGGAAGCTATGAGTTCTGAGAAGAAACGCTGGTACGTAGTTCACGCATACTCGGGTTATGAGAAGCGCGTGATGGCGGGCCTTAAAGAGGCGATCGAACGTACGGGTGTAGAAGATCTCTTCGGCGACATCTTGGTGCCGACTGAAGAGGTTGTAGAGATTCGCGACGGCAAGAAGCGTAAGTCTGAGCGTAAGTTCTACCCGGGTTATGTGCTGGTTAATATGGTCATGAACGATCAGACTTGGCACTTGGTTAAAAGCACTCCGCGCGTGCTTGGTTTTATTGGTGGTACTGCCGATAAGCCTGCGCCGATTACTGAGCGCGAAGCTCAAGAGATTCTTCAGCGCGTTGAGTCCGGTGTTGATAAGCCGCGTCCAAAGACGGTGTTCGAACCAGGCGAGATGGTTCGCGTTACCGACGGGCCGTTTGCAGACTTCAACGGCGTTGTAGAAGAAGTGAACTACGAGAAGTCACGCTTGCAGGTGGCTGTTTTGATATTTGGTCGCTCTACGCCGGTTGAACTTGAGTTTGGTCAGGTCGAAAAGGCTTAGTCTCACTAGATTTTTAGGAAACTGAGTGGCTTGAAAAGGTCCTCAGTTTTTGTTGTGTAAAGGGGAGCCGAAAGGCGTTTGAACCCAAAGGAGTAGCTCAATGGCTAAGAAAATTAATGCCTACATTAAGTTGCAGGTAAAAGCCGGTCAGGCGAACCCAAGCCCACCAGTAGGTCCGGCTCTGGGTCAGCATGGTGTTAACATCATGGAATTCTGTAAGGCGTTCAATGCTCAGACTCAGGGCATGGAGCCAGGTCTGCCGATTCCAGTTGTAATTACTGTATACAGCGACCGTAGTTTCACATTCATCACCAAGACTCCACCAGCTTCAATTCTTTTGAAGAAAGCTGTGGGTCTGAAGAGTGGTTCAGCTCGTCCAAATACTGAGAAAGTGGGTACTGTTACTCGCGCTCAGTTGGAAGAGATTGCAACTGTTAAGATGCCTGACCTGACTGCCTCTGATATGGATGCTGCAGTGCGTACTATTGCAGGTTCTGCACGTCGTATGGGTCTGATCGTGGAGGGTGATGAGTAATGGCTAAGTTGACTAAGCGTCAGAAGGCGATTGCTGAGAAAGTAGAAGCGGGTAAGTTGTACGCTGCTGCTGATGCATTCCAGATTCTGAAAGATGTATCGACTGTTAAATTTGCTGAGTCTGTAGATGTGGCTATCAACTTGGGCGTTGATCCACGTAAATCTGACCAGGTTGTTCGTGGCTCTACTGTTCTGCCGCACGGTACTGGTAAAGATGTACGTGTAGCTGTATTCGCTCAGGGCGACAACGCTGAAAAAGCGAAAGAAGCTGGTGCTGATATCGTAGGTTTTGAAGATCTGGCTGAGTCTGTTAAAGCAGGAAACCTGGACTTCGACGTTGTTATCGCTAGCCCGGACGCTATGCGCGTTGTTGGTGCTCTCGGTACAGTACTTGGCCCACGCGGTCTGATGCCAAACCCTAAGGTTGGTACAGTAACTCCAGACGTAGCCGGCGCTGTTCGCAACGCTAAAGCGGGTCAGGTGCGTTTCCGTACTGACAAGAACGGCATTATCCACGCTTCAGTGGGTAAGGTTGGCTTCGAAGCAAGCGCTATTAAAGAGAACGTAGAAGCTCTGATCTCTGATCTGAAGAAACTGAAGCCTGCTTCAGCAAAAGGTATCTACGTTAAGAAAGTGACCCTGTCCACTACTATGGGCCCGGGTCTGGCTGTAGATCAGGCGTCACTCGACGCTTAATCCGGCAAAAGGTTTTTTGAGGGTCTTCCTTCCTGTCTTACAGAGATGAAGGCTGTCAAAGACCGCAGGTGGTGGCGTTTACTCTTGTAGGCGCCATCTTAATGGGCCAACCAGCCTGCGCAGACGGTACGATTCATTTGAATCACTACTACCGTACTCATGCCTCGCGTAAGCGGGGTGGTTGGTAACTAGTCGTTAAGACAAACCAGGAGTTAATCGTGGCAATTGGACTTGAACAGAAAAAAGCGATCGTCGCTGAGGTTCAGGAAGCTGCCAATGCTGCTCTGTCTGCTGTCGTTGCGGATTCCCGCGGCGTAGAAGTAGGCGATATGACAGCCCTGCGTAAAGAAGCACGTGAAGCCGGTGTATGGCTGAAAGTGGTTCGTAACACGCTGGCTCGTCGTGCAGTTGAAGGCACCGCTTATGAATGTCTGACTGACACCTTCGTAGGTCCGACTATCATTGCTTTTTCAAAGGAACACCCGGGCGCTGGCGCTCGAATCCTGAGCAAATTTGCTAAAGGCAACGATAAGTTCGAACTGAAAGCAGCTGCTTTCGAAGGTAACGTTGTAGACGTAGCTATGCTGGCAAGCCTACCGACATACGAAGAAGCACTAGCAAAACTGATGAGCTGCATGAAAGAAGCAGCTGCAGGCAAGCTGGTACGTACTTTGGATGCGGTACGCGTACAGAAAGAAGAGCAGGCAGCCTAATTAGCGCCGCTCTAAAGACACTCAAACACATTTATATAGGAATAGATCAATGTCTGTATCTAAAGACGATATCCTAAACGCAATTGCTGAAATGTCAGTAATGGATGTTGTAGAACTGGTTTCTGCAATGGAAGAGAAATTCGGCGTTACTGCAGCAGCTGCTGTAGTTGCTGGTCCTGCTGGTGATGCTGGCGCAGCTGCTGAAGAGAAGACAGAATTCGACGTAGTTCTGACTTCTGCTGGCGAGAAGAAAGTAAACGTAATCAAGGTTGTTCGCGGCGCGACTGGCCTTGGTCTGAAAGAAGCGAAAGAGATGGTTGATGGCGCTCCAGCAACTATCAAAGAAGGCGCTTCTAAAGAAGAAGCTGAAGCTATCAAGAAAGATCTTGAAGAAGCTGGCGCGTCTGTTGAACTCAAGTAATCTACTTGATGTTCAAACCGCTGCTTAACTAGCTTAATCAGCGCGGGCTGGTGGCAAAATTGCCACCGGCCCTTTTCCGTTATTAGTAGGCACACTAATAGATGGAAATTTTTGACCCGATATTATTCGGGTTTCCGTTTCTCAACCTAGGTGCACATGCTGGGGAACATTGATGACATATACATACACTGAGAAGAAACGCATCCGTAAGGATTTTAGTAAGCTGGGTACAGTTATGGACCTTCCATACCTGCTCGCAATCCAGTTGGATTCTTACCGTAAGTTTCTACAAGCTGGTACAGCGGCCGATAGTCTTAATGACGAAGGTCTGCACGCTGCCTTTAATTCCGTATTCCCAATCGTTTCCTATTCAGGGAACGCTGCGCTGGAGTATGCTGGCTACCGTCTAGGTGAGCCTGTATTTGACGTAAAAGAGTGTCAGCAGCGTGGTATCACGTATGCAGCTCCACTGCGCGTTAAAGTTCGTCTGGTTATCTACGATCGTGATTCTTCTACGAAGGCGGTTAAAGATATCAAAGAGCAAGAAGTGTACATGGGCGAGATTCCGCTCATGACCGAGAATGGTACCTTTGTAGTCAATGGTACTGAGCGCGTTATCGTATCGCAGCTCCACCGTTCACCTGGTGTATTCTTCGACCACGACAAGGGTAAGACCCATTCGTCTGGTAAGCTGCTCTACTCAGCACGTATTATCCCTTACCGTGGTTCTTGGCTCGACTTCGAGTTTGACCCGAAAGATTCTATGTTCGTGCGTATCGACCGTCGTCGTAAGTTGCCGGCAACTATCTTGTTGCGTGCACTCGGCTATCAGGCGGAGGAGATCCTCGAAACCTTCTTTGATACTACTGGCTGGACACTCGCAGCAGACAAGATTCAGATGGACCTGATTCCTGAGCGTCTGCGTGGTGAAACCATGAGCTTTGAGATCCTCTCACCTAAGGGTGAAGTGATTGTTGAAGCGGGTCGTCGTATCACACCACGTCATATCCGTCAGATGCAGAAAGAGGGTATGACTCAGTTGGAGACTCCAGCTGAATACTTGGCTGGCAAATCAATCGCTAAGGATATCGTTGATCCGTCAACTGGCGAAGTTTTGCTGCCGTGTAACACTGAGCTGACTGAAGATGCCATTGCTAAGCTTGTTAAAGCGGGTGTTGAGCGTCTTGAGACTATTTACACTAACGAACTGGATTGCGGTCCTTTCGTTTCCGATACCCTGCGTATCGACCCAACGCGCAATCAGCTAGAAGCTCTGGTAGAGATCTACCGTATGATGCGCCCTGGCGAGCCGCCAACTAAAGAGTCGGCTGAAGGTCTATTCGAGAACCTCTTCTTCTCTGAGGAACGTTACGACCTTTCTGCCGTCGGTCGTATGAAGTTCAACCGTCGTCTTGGTCGTGAGGAAGAGACTGGTTCCGGCATCCTGTCTAAGGAAGATATCCTTGCAGTTATGCAGACCTTGATCGATATCCGTAACGGTAAAGGTGTTGTTGATGATATCGACCACCTAGGTAACCGTCGTATCCGTTCTGTGGGCGAGATGGCTGAAAACCAGTTCCGTGTTGGTCTAGTTCGTGTTGAGCGTGCCGTTCGCGAGCGTCTGAGCATGGCTGAATCAGACAACCTGATGCCACAGGACCTTATTAACGCTAAGCCTGTTGCTGCTGCAGTGAAAGAGTTCTTTGGCTCATCACAGCTGTCACAGTTTATGGACCAGAACAACCCGCTGTCTGAGATTACGCATAAGCGTCGTGTCTCAGCGCTCGGTCCTGGCGGTCTTACGCGCGAGCGTGCTGGCTTCGAGGTGCGTGACGTACACCCAACTCACTATGGTCGTGTATGTCCAATCGAAACGCCGGAAGGTCCAAACATCGGTTTGATCAACTCGCTGGCTGTATTTGCGCGTACGAATGACTATGGATTCCTTGAGACTCCATACCGTCGTGTAGTTGACAATAAAGTGACCGACGAGATCGATTACCTGTCTGCTATAGAGGAGTCTAA
>JABXHP010000373.1 GCA_013373575.1 Oceanospirillaceae bacterium
CACTAACGTATCTGCCGTTGTTCAAGCGGGTGGCAAAACCTACAGCGCTACCTCAGAAGTTAAAGTCACTATCGGTGGTTGGCGGTTAATCAGCGAGCATATTAGGAGTTAAAATTATGGCACTTTTTCGAGTTAAAGCTAAAGCCCGCAAAGGCAGCACTGATGTTAAAATGATGGCTAAGCACGAGATGGAAACCGGACAGCGTAAAGGCAAAGACGGTAACATGATCCCAGCTAAGTTCCTGGACACTGTTACTGTTTCTCACGCTGGCAAAGTTGTTTTCGAAGCGAACCTAGGTACTGCGGTCTCTAAAAACCCCTACTTGGCTTTCTCTTTCGAAGGCGGCGCTAAAGGTGAAACCCTGGACATCGCATGGACTGAAAACACAGGTGCGTCAGGCGCAGAATCAGGCGATATCAAGTAATCAGGGTTCGGAGCCCGGAGGACTTATGAAAATTATAAAAACGACACTGCTCGCTATGAGCGTTGCAGCACTGAGCCAGACGGCGATGGCTGCGAAGACAGGAGCGACCCTGGACACTGTAGATCCAGAGGCGGACCGTATTGCACTGCAAGAGTACATGAAGAACCGTTTTCCAGATACTCCACTTGAGGAGTACGTTAATGGTATCTATGCCGTTGATGCTGCTTCACGCGAGCAGTGGGAAGCGATTGAAGAGTTCCCTCCATACGACCTCGATCTTGAGGAAGGCGAAGTACTCTTCAACGAGCCTTTTGCGAACGGCAAGAGCTTGGCTGACTGTTTCGATAATGGTGGCGAAGGCATCCGTCAGAACTACCCAATGTGGAACGATGAGCGTAAGACTGTCGTTACACTGGAGATGGCGATCAACGAATGTCGTATGACAAACGGTGAGAAACCATGGGCTTGGAAAAAAGGACCAATCGCACAGGTATCCGCTTATATGGCGTACACCTCACGCGGTAACGAGTTCCAGATTGACATCCCTAATGATGACGCTAAGGCTGCTTACCTCGATGGCAAGAAGTTCTTCTACACCAAGCGTGGTCAGTTGAACCTCTCTTGTGCTGACTGCCACCTGACCGGTACTAACCGTCTGGTACGTGCGGACTTGCCAAGCCCAGCACTAGGCCACTCAACGCACTTCCCAGTGGTTCGTTCGAAGTGGGGTAACATCGGTACGATTCACCGTCGTTACGAAGGCTGTCACCGCGATTCGCGTTCAGAGTTCCTGAAGGTGCAGAGCGAGACTTACCGTAACCTCGAGTACTTCCAGACTTACATGTCTAACGGTCTCGTTGTTAACGGTCCAGGTTCACGTAAGTAAGGAGCAGAACTGATGAAGAAGATCGCTACGATCGCAGCAGTTGCTGCCCTAACTGCAAGCTCACTGACAATGGCGCAGTCATTCCAGGAAGCTTTCGACATGAACCGCGCAATGTACGGTGCTGGCGCTACCTTCGAGTGGGAAGGTAAGAGCTACAATACCAACTACATTGAGGAAGAGCTCGCGGCAAAACCTGCGAACATGGAGAACGCACAGGCTCTGTTTGACGCTGCGAAAGCAAAGTTGGCAGAAGTGCGTGAAGCAGGCTTCGCATGGCGCGATAATGTGAAGTACCTCAAAGAGGCAAAAGCGGCTCTGGACGCTGGTGAATATCAGAAAGCGATGGACCTCGCTGCTCGTTCGCACCTGCAGTCACGCAAGGGTCTAGATCAGGCTGCTTACGCTGAGAAAGCTTGGATTATGGCGGTTCCGCCACTCAACTAAGCACTTCTCTTAGTTCCTTTTGGAGTACGTTAAAAGCCCGCATCGTGCGGGCTTTTTGTCTTTGCTAGCTCAGAGATCTCTGAGGCCTATTGAATTTACGCGGCTCTCTGCGCATCATCTATCGCTTAAGTGGTTCAGGAGGCTTAGGAATGATTATTAAACAGCGTTGCGTAGATATTGAGAGCCCCACCGGTCTGATGCGAGTCTATATCTACGAACCAGCGCAAGAGGGGGTGTATCCGGGGCTGATATTCTACTCGGAGATATTCCAGCGTACTGAGCCCATCTCGAGAGCGGCGGCTGTTATGGCAGGGCATGGTTTCGTAGTTTTAGTGCCGGAGGTGTTTCACGAACTTAATCCGATCGGCACCGTGCTTGGCTACGACGATGTTGGTAAGGACAAGGGCAACAGTGATAAGTTCATAAAACTGCTCGAGCATCATGATAGCGACACAGCAGCGATGTTGGATTACTTGTCGAGCCAAGCTAACTACAGCGGAAAGGCTGGCGCAATGGGCGTCTGCATTGGTGGACACCTTGCTTTTCGGGCGGCTCTTAGCTCCAAAATATTGGCTGCATCCTGCCTTTACCCAACTGATCTTCACTCAGATACGCTGCCCAGCCTGGGGGCAAACACGCTGGCCAGAGCAGGTGAGGTCAGCGGAGAGCTGATGCTGGTATTTGGTCGCCAGGATCCACACGTTCCAGTTGAGGGGCGGCAGAAGATCTATGCTGAGCTGTCTCAAAAAGAGGTTAACTTTAGTTGGAGTGAGTTTAACGCTCAGCACGCGTTCATGCGGGATGAAGGTGAGCGTTACGATCCAGAGTTGGCGCAATTGGTCTACCGGATGTCGGTTGATCTGTTCAGACGAACTCTCAATTAGGCGCCGCTATCGCGTTTTGTTTGTTGAGTTTAGCCCAGAAAAAAGCCCGCAGCGCGGGCTTATTCGTCAAAGGAGTGGCTTAAGCCCACTCACCCGGGTAGTCGGCGAAGCCTGGGTTATCAGATACGCCTACCACTTTAGGGTTGTTGACCTTCGGTAGGTTGATAACCATGTTGTCATCACGCTCTGCACGTAGATAATCAGCAATGATATCCCACAGCAGGCGTCCATCCGGCGTGCGGTTTACCGTAGCCCAGCCAGATACGCTGTAGCTTGCATCGTCTTCGATTACACGGCCATCATCCAGGATTACGTCAGAGATACGTGAGCCTAGAGGCTTGGTTGGGTCGATGGTGTAGTCTAAACCACCAACACGCACCATATCACCACCTGACTGTAGGTATGGATCTGGGTCGAAGAGGTTATCCGC
>JABXHP010000183.1 GCA_013373575.1 Oceanospirillaceae bacterium
ACACCTCGCCAGAAGATCGTATTTATAGCGACCTGTCTCAGTGTCGCTGCCTTGAGTAGCACTGTGCGTAACCAATCAATTCAATCCGCCTCTGCAATGGTTTTTCTCATAGCGATAGCAGTAATGGCAGTTATCGGATTACGCCGCACACTCATACTCTCAACGTTTTTCCTTTTACTGCTTAGCGGACTTAGCGTTTATCTTGAACATTCAGATCCTCTCTACGGCTCAACGTATATTGCTCTAGCCCTAGGGAGTCAGACTGCGCTGCTGATCGCTATCAATGCGATTTGGAACACAATGCTCGAAAGCCGGTACAAATTAGAGCAGAACCTACACCTTATCGAGGTAGCGTCAGCCCAGTCCCGCATTGGACTGTTTCGCCATGAACAGGATAAAGATACTTGGTCAGTGAATGGCATCTATCGCCAGCTCTATGGGATCAACAACAATGACCCAATCATCGGAAGAGAGCACATCTTAAAGGCTACTCATCCTGATGATCGCCCCAAGGTAGTAGAGCACATCAGACGTGGAGCACAGAGTGGCGAACATATCTCCTTAGACCACCGATTGATCGGGGACAAAGGACTAAGATGGGTCAGAGTTAATATTTCCGTTAATGAAGAGCAGGGTACCCTGGTTGCTTACGGCAGCGTGGTAGACATCCACGATTACAAGATGCGCCAGGATGAACTTGACCGGGTACATCGTGAGAACGAGGAGCTTCTCGAGCATCTTAAACTTGCCACTTTCGAAGCGGATATCCGAATTGTTGAGGAGAATCTGACACAAAAAACCGCGCATTTTATAAGCCGCGGAGCCACCAACCGTCCGCAGCCTCTAACTTGGTCAGAGCGACGCTCGTTAGCGCTTGATGAGTATAAAGAGACGATCGACAGGTGCTATGAATCGGTCGGTTCAACCGCTGAGTATGCGATTTTAGATAAACATTACTTAACGAGTGTCTCTTGGGTTAAGCAGACATTGGTGAACAAGTTTGAGCGCGATGGTGACCAAATTGCGATCCTCATGGTCTCGAACATCACCAAAGACAAACGGGCGCAGTTGAAACTGGAGCGGAGCCTAAAGCAGGTTGAAGCTGCGCTTACGCGCCAGAGCGAGATAGCTATCGCTGGACAGATTGGGCTGTTTGATTGGTCTGTTGATAGCGATATCTTGCGCCCGAATGCCATTTTCCGACAACAGACAGGACTCAGTGAAGAGCGCTACCCAATTCTCAGCACGAGGGATTTTTTTCAGCTCTTCGATAAGTCAGATGGCGTCGCCTGCATTAATCAGATACGCGACGCGAAACCCGATTCGGGCGCTATGGAGTTTCAGCTCAAGATGCAGACAGAGTTTGGGAAGCCGCGCTGGGTGCGGTTGGTCGCCTCTGTACATCAAGCCTATGGCGAGGGTGCTAAGGTCTCCGGTAGTTTGATTGACTTAACCGAGCATCTGGAACTCGAGCAACAGTTACGAGAAGCAAATGCAGCACTCCAACGCCAATCACGGACGGACGCTCTAACACAGGTCTCCAATCGCCGGGGACTCGATGAATATTTGGAGACGCAACTAAAAATGCGTCAGCGGGAGCCGGATAGCTACTTCTCTCTCTTGATGCTTGATATCGATTACTTCAAAGACTTTAACGACATCTATGGGCATCCAGAGGGCGATACTGCCCTGAAGTGTGTCGCGGACATTCTTGCTCAGGTGACCCAGCGCCCGAGCGACTTGGCGGCACGTTTTGGTGGAGAGGAGTTCATGGTAGTACTGCCAAGCACTGATAACGCGGGGGCCCTACAAATCGCTACACGGGTTCAACAGCTACTAAAATCTAAGGCCATTGTCCACGAGGGGTCCCCTAATCATTTCCTAACAGTCAGCATGGGCACAACGACCCTAGCCCCTATGGAGTCTCTCGCAGCACCCGAGTTGGTTGGTGTGGTTGATTTGGCACTCTACGCCGCTAAGGAGAATGGGCGAAATCGAATTGAAGAGCGCTTGCCTGAAGTTCCGAACACCTCCGGCTAACCAAGCGTTCTCTTGCGCTTTAAGCGATCACGCTTCCCTGATAGGCTCTGACTCTCACACTTTCAAACTAAGAGAGCGGTTAACGATGAGCGACAAACTCGATCTGTTTAAATCTTCCCCCATCGGCTTGGGTTGTATGAATCTATCGCACGCCTACAACACACCAGTCCCCGAAGCAGACGCTCTGCACGCCCTACGAGAAGCTTATGAGATGGGCTACCGTCACTTTGACACAGCTACCCTCTATGGTGGTGGTAAGAACGAACTCCTTGTCGGCGAGGCGCTTAAATCTGTCCGCAATGATATTTTTCTGGCCAGTAAGTGCGTTCTCTATGTAGAACCTGGGAAAGGTAAAGCGCTAGACGGGCGCCCAGAGACTATTAAGGCCCAATGTGAAGCGAGTCTGAAGCGCCTGCAGACAGACCATATCGACCTCTATTACCTTCACCGTTTAGATTTTGATGTACCCATAGAGGAGTCAGCAGGCGCGATGGCCGATCTAATTCAAGAGGGGAAAATCGGCGGTTACGGTCTGTCAGAAATGTCTTCCAGCACGCTACGTCGCGCGCATACCGAACACCCTGTCACAGCCATTCAGACGGAGTACTCCCTCTGGACACGCAATCCCGAGATTGCCGTGCTGGATACTTGTGCCGAGCTGGGGGTCACATTCGTAGCCTTTAGCCCCTTAGCCCGCGGCTTTTTGAGCCTTGCCGTCGATGATCCGGAGGCGTTGGTAGAGGGCGATATTCGCCGCACGATGCCACGTTTCTACCCGGAAAACTTTGCCGCAAACAAAGCACTGCTCACTGAGTATGCCCAGATTGCCAAAGAGCAGAACTGCACTCCTTCTCAGTTGGCACTTGCATGGGTCCGTGCGAAAGATCCAAGCATTATATCGATCCCTGGTACACGCTTTGTAGATCATATGCGCGAGAACCTAGAAGCCTCGGCGATAAACCTCTCCGCCGATGCCGTAGATCGATTGGATCAACTAATCAACCAGGAGACCGTCACAGGGCCACGCTACACTGCAGCGCAGCAACAGGCGGAGATCGACACGGAAGAGTTCTAGCTGCTCGGAATAGAGTAGTTGGCGGTGACATGCGCCACCATATGATCTTCAGATCCCGAGTAGATGTAACACTCACCCACGCCATTACGCTTGCCCACCCGCAATACGCGGGCTCGGGCGAGCATATCGACTGCATCCGGCTTACTCAAAAAGTTGATATTGAGATTGCTCGTTACCGTCATTGGTGACGGTCCGATTTTCGTCTGTAGAGCAGACCAAATTGCAACATCCGCCATTCCCATCATGGTCGGCCCTGATACCGTCCCGCCGGGGCGCAGATGTGAGTCAGCCACAGTGAGCCGCATCAGCGCCCAGCCGTCGCCGGCATCTTCAATAAGCCCAAAACCCTCGCCTTGTGGAAAGTGCTCCTGCAAAAACTGGTTTAGCTCTGCAACTGTCTTGAGCATGCTCAAACCCTCTGCTTAACGTAGAAGCGCTTAAGAATTCGATAGAGCGCGTGCGCATCAGCAACTCCCGCCATCTCGCGGATAGAGTGCATCGCGAACTGAGGCACACCTATATCCACGGTACGCACACCCACCTCTGCCGCAGTGATTGGCCCAATGGTACTGCCGCATCCCATATCGGAACGCACCACAAACGCCTGAACCTCAACCTCCTCCTGCAGGGCGATTTGTCGGAACGTCGCGCTGGTCTCACTATTGGTGGCGTAACGCTGGTTAGCGTTGAGCTTAATTACAGGGCCCTTGTTCAGCAGAGGCCCATGGTTCTCATCATGTTTATCAAGGTAGTTAGGGTGCACTGCGTGTGCGTTATCGGCTGATATCAGCATCGATGCCGCCAACACCCGATTACGGCTCTCATTGTCTGGCAAAATACGCTGCAGCCACTGCTCTAACATGGGTCCTGCTGCACCACAGGCGCTGGTGCTACCAACCTCTTCGTGATCAGTGCAGATAAGGACCTGAGCCTGACCCGCCGCTGCACCTATCAGCGACTGCAAGCCGATGTAGCAGCTGAGCAGGTTATCCAAGCGAGCCGAGGCGAGATAGTCTTGCTCTAAACCGATAAAGCGCGCTGCTTGGGTATCGTAGAAGCTGAGCTCGTAATCGAGAACACGATCGACCTCCACCCCCTCAGCGGCCAGTTTTTGCGCCAGCATTTGACGCAAGTCGAG
>JABXHP010000028.1 GCA_013373575.1 Oceanospirillaceae bacterium
AGGAGCAGAGCGCAGGATCGTTTTCACACGTGCTAGCTTGAGCTATTTCCGGTTCGTTTTTCGATTTCGGTTCTGCAGTAACGGCGACAGCCTCGGGTTTTTGTAACTTACTGGATTTGCTTTGCGTGTTATTTTCAAGGCCCTCAATCTCTTTTCGTAATGCGCTAGCGGCACTAATTATCGCCTCACCACCTAATGAGTCAGTAACAGAACTGTATTTTTCAACAATAGAGTAAAGTTGGAGAGCACGTTCTGACAGCGGCGATTTGGCTATTTCGTCCTGAAGCCTTTCAATCTCAGTTTTTACGAACGCCAGTTTGTTATTAATGTTTTGTTGATAGGCGAGTTCCCTCAGTCGAGACTGTTTTTGCGCATAAGCGACGAAGTTTTCACTACTCAGAACAAAACTCTTCAGAGCCTGGAATTTAGATGCTCGATTGCCCTCTGAAGATTCTCTGCGCGCGGGAAGATAGAGACTTGCGAGCTTAAGTGAGTCCAAAGTGTCAGGCGATATTGCAACAAACTCCTCCAAATCAGAAAACAGATAATTGTCGTCGGGCTGGAAATCCGCATCAGTATCAGATATTTGAGCCCTTTTTACGGAGATTCCATCTACATCCGAATCAATCAGATCCAATTGTGTGGTATCTACATTGATTTGGGAGAGCTTTTGGTCTGTTCCATCAATCAAGCGTTTTTTAGGGCCTTCCTGGCAGCTAATCTTGCTGTCAATTAACGTTAACTCGGTGCATAGATACGAGATTCTCTCAACATATACATCAAGCAGACAATCTACTTCGGCTTCACACGAATTCCGTTCGTTTATCCAAGCTCTCTGTGTATTACGAACTACCGTTGACTTCTCTTCATCAAGTTCATCTCTCAGTTTGGAGTAATAATCGGATAAATTTTTATCCAATTGGCCAATTTCCCGGTTTTGACAGATCGCTTTCTCTGTGGGAGTCAACTCTGTTCTACAGTCAAACGAAGCCGTTGCAGTCATTCCAGCGACCGCAGAGTGCTTCTGCCCTGCCTCTTCTACTAGACGCTTCAAACGAGTGCTGATGAACTGCGAGTCAACAGAACTTAAATCGCCGACATTGAGATACTTCTGTATAGCCCCCTTGGTACCGGGGCCATACAGCCCATCAACTGAGCTGAAATAGAGACCACGTAACTTCAGTTCAGCCTGTATGCTTCTACGTTGATCTGCCTCGAAACTCTCAAATACTGGCTTCACATTGTCACTGGAAAACTCTGGAAGGAAACGCCCCTTGTCTGCGAATTCTACTTGAACAGTTGGCGCTACAGCTTCCTCAATTTCCCACTCGGGAATTAACTGCTCTGGTTTATCAGGAGTTAGCAAACCTTCGATATTCTGGACAGCCAAGTCATAGTCTTGTGCAGCAAAAATGGCATCGTCGATCTGACTAGAGGCTGCAATAGACTTGTTACTATCAGCCACCACTCGCCAGCCGATAGACATATTGCAGCCGTCAATACTAATATCGAAGTGGCCTTCTTGATCACTTTTGAAAGGGTAGCGGTCCGATTTTAGACGAGTGGTCTTCCAACTTCCTGTACTGAAATATCTCGCTTTTTTGTTTTCCAAATCAAAGGTCAGCGCGTAATCTTTTCCACTCCTTATCCCCCTAATCTCGGCAGGGTACTTACCGTTAGAGTCAATTTTAAAATGTTTATTCTCAGTAACTAATTCGAGACAATGATTAAAACCCACTTCATAAAAGTAGAGTTTAGATTCACCGGCATGTCCAAAAGATGCAAACAGGGACGTAGAAGTGAACAGAATAACCGTGACGAGGTTTACTACGCCTTTACGAATTTTCTTACACACTATCCGCCCCAAATGAAAAGCCTTCTCAAATCCAAATTTCATCAATACTCGACCAGAAATATATCTTCACCCCGCAGGTTATCCCTTCTTGTGGGTTGCTGCTTCCCGTTGGTAACCTCGCTGACTCGCTGCCCGAGTATCCGAAACATCTTGCCAACTTCGAGGTTTGGTTCATCTAACAAATCTATGAGCACACTCGCGTAGGGACTATTTTCACCGTCACCATCTTCGGCAACTTGCCCACTAGCCGCGGCAAAACTTAGGATCTGATATACAGGTCCATTTGAAACCTCTACCACACTCAAACCACGTCCAACAGATCGCGTACGGGAACTCATCTCCTGCGCAAACGGATTATTTCGGCACGCATCTATCAGCACCATTGAGAGCTTACCCGTATTCAACGCTACATCTACAGCGTCATCGAGTCTCACCGTTTCATAACGCACGTCGCCTGTTGTTCGGAGATTAGCATCGACTGGAATGAGGTAATTCTGCTTTTCGACTTCAATACCGTGCCCTGCATAATAGAGCAGGCTTATATCAGACCCTTTGAGGCTAAGCTCGAAGTCTGACAATGCTCGTCCAAAGTCACGCACACCTAGATTCTCCCGATACGTAACTTCAAATCCGACCTCTTCTAACTTCTTCGAAACCGCTTTGGCGTCATTAATAGGATTTTTCAGAGGTGCCTGGCCAACGTAGTCGGCGTTACCGATAACCAGAGCTTTACGATTCTTGTATTTATCGACTCGTTTGAGTGCTGGTTTCTCGGAAACCGTCGCAACTGCACTCTTCACTACAGGTGTGGTCGTAGCGGGTATGCCGCACTTCAGACCTATGGACTTAGCGAACTCAACATACCGTGATGCTGCAGGCCTTGAATCCCAGGCCAATTGACCGGTCGCGAAGGAAATTGACCGCTTGCATAATTCGCCGAAGGAGCAGAGCGCAGGATCGTTTTCACACGTGCTAGCTTGAGCTAATTCCGGTTCGTTTTTCGATTTTGGTTCTGGAGTAACGGCGACAGCCTCGGGTTCTTGTACCTTACTGGATTTGCTTTGCGTGTTATTTTCAAGGCCCTCAAT
>JABXHP010000245.1 GCA_013373575.1 Oceanospirillaceae bacterium
AGCACTGGAGGGGCTGACTGAGCACTCGATTGCGGCGTCGGTAGATGCGGCCCTGTTTGCGCAAAACGTGCTGCTAGCCGCTGAGTCCGAAGGTCTGGGTGGTGTTTTTATTGGCGGTATACGTAATGCCCCCAATACCGTCATAGAGCAGCTTGATCTGCCTGAGTTTGTCTTTCCATTGTTCGGCATGTGTCTAGGTTATCCAAAGGAGCGCAACGCTACCAAACCACGTTTGCCGCTTGATGCCGTGCTGCACACCGACAGCTATGATTCTGAAAAAATTGAACCTCTGGTTAATGGTTATGATGCAGAGATGGCTGCCTACTATGCAGAGCGAGGTGTTGTTACAGGTACCAATTGGAGCAGTTCCGTTGCCGCAGCACTTCAACAAAAGCGCCGAGAACACATGCAAGAGATGCTTCGCAAGCAGGGCTTTTTCAGAGCTTAAACTTGCTCAATCAATGTAAAGACGGGGCTGCGAGAGGGGACTCTCGCAAAGGGACGTGCCAAGCCTAAGACTACCTCTGATTAGCGCAGGGTAAGCTGAGCGTCAAACTCGCTCCGCTAGTAACCTTGTCAATTTCTAGTGTGCCGCCGTTTTTTATGGCTGCGGTGTAGGCGATGGAGAGTCCCAATCCGCTGCCCTCAGAGGGTTGGAGTTGTCGGAAACGGCTAAAGACTCTATCGGTATCCTCCGGTTTCAGATCAGCTCCATCATCGGCAACACGTATGCACACTCGATCAGGTAGGCGGAATGTTTCGACAGTGACTCGGGTTAATCGCTCGCCTCCATGCTTCTCGGCGTTATCGATCAGGTTACGCAAGGCTTCAGTTATCGCAACGCTATCCGCTAAGCACATTAAAGAATCGTCAGACTGAATATACTCGAAATCTATGCCTGCCTTGATCAGTTCGGGCGCCATATCTTGGCACACGGCAAAGGCGATCTCATTTAAGTTGATATGCTCAGCACGCTCTAAAGCGCCAAGGCTGTCGATCCGCTCGAGTGACAGTAGTTGCTGAGAAACCCTGAGGCCCTGACGCGCTGCCCGCTTTAATTGCTTGAGTTGTTCCTTTCGATCCTCATCGCTAGCTGCTTCAGAGAACGTACTTACTAAAGCAGATACCGCAGCGGCAGGGTTTCTGAGTTGATGCGCTGCGTCAGATACGAAGTCGTGCTGTTGCTCGAGGCTTATTTTGAGTTGTGAAAGTAGTTCATTGAGCAAGCGCATGGTTTCGTCTAGTTCCGCCGGCACCGGTGCTGCGATCGGCTTTAGATCGTTGGCAGAGCGGTGTGAGAGCTCCTTTTCAATTCTTTGCAAAGGTCTGAGACCACGTTTGACAGCAATCCATACCACGACGCCCAAGACGATTATCAAGACTGAGAAGAGGGCGAATGTTCTAAGAGCGAGTTCAAGTTGCAGATTTTTACGTGACGCTACACTTTGCCAGGCAGTAACAATATATGAACGCTCAAAACCGCTAAGTATCCCGATACTTTTCAGCGCAACCACCCTGACAGGTTCGCCTCTATAGGTCGCGTTAGCGAAGACCGGCTCGCCAATTTTAAGGGCGGAGTAGTCAAAATCTACAGGGGGATAGGCATAGCCTGTCAGATGAAAGCCACCTGCCTCTGCGACGTGGTAGTAGATCTCACCGCCTGTTGCGTTGGTAATAATGTCACGAGTCGCGACGGATATAAGGTCTCCAGAAAGTGTCGCCGTATCCCGGCTTATCGCTATTGCTGTCGAGAAGAGGGTTCTATCTGCCAGGGCTTCGGCGACTCCACTATCATACTCAAAGCGCCAAATACCCAATCCGACTGAGAGTATAGCCAGAGGGATTGTGATCATCGCCACCAGTCGAGAGCGCAGGGAAGTAAACCTCATGCTAGTCAGCCAGTACCAGCATGTAACCAAGCCCCCGTGCGGTTTTAATCACCACCCCACTGCCTTTAAGTCTTGCGCGTAAGCGCGAGACAAAGGGTTCAATCGCGCTGTCCTCTACATCGGCTCCAACTCCGTAGATATGATCGATAAGCTGCCCCTTCGAAACGAGTCGTCCTCGAGAGTCGAGCAGGCACTCAAGTAGGGCTGCCTCCTTGCGCGGGACTTCAAGAACCTCGCCATCTATCAAGACCTGTCGGCTGCCCTTATCAAAAGCGAGTCTGCCAAACTCTTCCCGCTCTACTAGATCGAGCTTTTGGCGGCGCAGAAGGGCGCGAATTCTTGCCTCTAGCTCCTCCATTTCAAAGGGTTTGACTAAGTAGTCATCCGCCCCGCGATCTAAACCGGCGATCCGATCCGTCATATCAGCTCGCGCAGTCACCATGATAACCGGTGTAGTTACCCCTTTAGCGCGCAAACTGCTGAGCAACTCAAAGCCATCCATACCGGGCAGGTTAACATCAAGCACGATGAGGTCACTGCCCTCGTGTAAAATGAAAGCTTCGGCTGAACTGCCGTTATATAACAGATCTACAGCGTGCCCACTTCCGCGCAGTCGAAAGGCAATTGCACTGGCCAGCGCCTCATTATCTTCAACAACCGTAATTCGCATTTGATCTCGCAAGCTTGACGCAAGGTTCTGTCTGTAAGATGTCAAACGTTAAGCATCTAATGCAGACAACATAAAACAAAGATAATACTAGGAGTACCTTAGATGAAACTATCTAAGCTAAAAGTTGCACTCACTGCTGGCATCGCTGCCGTAGCAATCTCATCCTCAGCTAATGCAGCCGTTGATTTTACCGGGAAAACAATCGAGTGGGTAATTCCCTTCTCTGAAACTGGTGGTTCGGCTAAGTGGGCCAACTTCTTTGCGCCGCTGCTAGCGGAGCAACTCCCTGGCAAGCCGACAGTCGTTGTTAAGTTTATGCCGGGTGCAGGCTCTACAAAAGGTGCCAACTGGTTCCAAGAGCAGAAGCATGACGACGGCACTTTGCTTTTCGGTACCTCAGGTTCAACTCAGTTCCCGTACTTGCTTGAAGATCCACGTGTGCGCTACGAGTACAACGACTGGAATCCTGTCATGGCATCAGGTACCGGTGGTGTTGCTTACCTGAACGCTGAAGACGGCAAGAAGTTTGACGGCTCAGCCAACAATCTGAAAGGTATAGATTTTATCTATGGTAGCCAGGGTGCTACTACGCTGGACTTGGTTCCACTACTAGCGTGGAAGATGCTTGGTATGAATGTTGAGCCAGTATTCGGCATTAAAGGGCGCGGCGATGGCCGTCTAATGTTCGAGCGTGGTGAGGCAACTATTGATTACCAAACTTCATCGTCATACTTAAAAGGATCTGCCCCGCTTGTTGAAGCCGGCACGGCTGTACCAATGATGTCTTGGGGCGCTTTGGATCAGGACGGTAACATCGTTCGCGATCCAACCTTCCCAGATATGCCATCATTTAAAGAAGTTTGTGAAGCGACTGTTGGTTGTGAAACTAGCGGCGATGACTGGGACGCATGGAAATCCTTCTTTGTCTCAGGCTTTGCGGTGCAGAAGCTTGCATTTCTACCTGCCGGTACACCACAAGATGTGATCGATACCTACTCAAGCGCTTTTGATGCGGTTCGTAAACACCCAGATTTCGCCAAAATTGCGGCTAAACGCGTCGGCAAGTATGACGTATTTGTGGGTGAAGGTGCCGAGAAGGCGCTACAGAGCGCGACCTCTGCGCCGAAATCAGCTAAGCAACAGGTTAAAGCTTGGTTGAAAGACGACTACGGCGTCGACCTCTCTAAGTAAAACCTTGCGGTTAAGCTGACGCTAACCCTGCCAGAGAGTTCTGGTAGGGTTCTTCTCGTAACTAAAATTCTGGAAATGCCATGGACTTTTTCACTGGAGCTCTGCCGGCTTTAGCCGATGCGTGGGCGCTGATCCTGCAACCGATCGTACTTGGGTATCTATCACTTGGTGTGTTACTTGGGCTCTGTGTCGGAGTTTTCCCCGGTTTAGGAGGGATAGCAGGCCTGTCGCTGGTGCTACCCTTTATGTTTGGGATGGAGCCGGTATATGGCTTGGCGCTGATGATCGGCATGCTGGCGGTTGTGCCTACATCGGACACCTTCGCATCAGTTCTAATGGGAATTCCCGGTAGCTCTGCTTCTCAGGCAACGGTGTTAGATGGGTTCCCCATGGCACAAAAAGGCGAAGCTGCTCGTGCTCTCTCAGCGGCCTTTGCCTCGTCGCTATTCGGAGGCTTGGTTGGCGCTGCGTTTTTGACACTATTTATACTCGTTGCGCGCCCAATCGTACTCGCCTTTGGTCTGCCTGAAATGTTGATGATTACCGTACTGGGCCTCTCAATGGTCGCGGTACTTGCCGGACGTATCGCTCTTAAGGGTATAGCCGCTGCAGGTCTAGGTATGATGATCGGCACCATCGGCATCGCAGATGCGGGCGGAAGCTTGCGTATGGCGAGCTATGATTTTCCCTACCTCACTGACGGTTTGAAGCTGGTAATTGTCGGTTTAGGCATTTTCGCAATTCCAGAAATAGTTTCACTGCTGCGACAGGACCGATCGATCGCTAAAGAGGCTAAGTTGGGAGCTGGTTGGACTGAAGGTATTAAAGACTGGTTTAACAACAAGTGGCTCTCGATGCGTTGCTCTGTGATCGGAGTGATCGTAGGGGTTATCCCTGGGCTCGGTGGTTCAGTTGTTGACTGGATAGCCTACGGACACACAGTTCAAACAACGAAAGACAAATCGATGTTTGGCAAAGGTGAGATTCGAGGCGTTATCGGGCCAGAGAGCTCCAACAATGCCAAAGAGGGCGGTGGTCTGGTTCCAACACTACTGTTTGGCATACCCGGTTCGGGTTCAATGGCGATCTTTATCGGCGCCGTGGCACTGCTCGGTTCAGGCTCCATTGAAGTCGGGCCGCAGATGCTGAAAAGCAATCTCGATATTACCTACTCGATTGTCTGGCTGCTCGCACTGGCGAACGTTCTGGGTACACTGCTCTGTATCGCAGCCTCGGGCGGTATCGCACGGCTTACAACGATCCGTTTCACCTACCTAGCTCCGTTCCTATTCATGTTGATTAGCTTTGCAGCTTTTCAGTCGGGACAAAATTTCGAAGACTTACTGGCACTCTTTGCCATCGGTCTAATCGGTATATTTCTGCGTCGTTTTGACTGGTCGCGTCCAGCGTTTTTGATTGGCTTCGTACTTTCAAATCCGGTAGAGAAATTTACCAACCAGGCGTTTCAAGTTGCCAGTTTCCGCTTCCGTAAAAGCTTTGAAGAGGGTATGGATTACGTATTCAGCCCAATCGTCATTATCCTCATCATCATCACTGTAGTTTCTGTGATTGTCGGCATTCGCCAGGCTAAGAAGATAATGTCGGAGGGTGAGTCGGTCGCGGGAAGTAAACGTGCTCCATTGGTCTTCTTACTCTGTGTGGCTTCTTACCTCGCGGTTGCTGTTATCGATGCTAGCCTGATTCCAGACTACAACATGACCGATAAGATCGTCCCACTCGTCATCGGAGGTGTTGCGCTGCTCTGCTGCTTCATTTTGTTTGCACAGATGGTGATGCGGCCCGAGGGCGATGCTATTTTTGCGGATAAAGAGATTGCCGGTGATGATGCAAGTGCGCCACACGGGCTCTGGGCTACTCTGAGTTGGTTAGCTAGCCTAATCATTGCAACTTACTTCGTAGGTTTCATTCTTGCGTTGATCGGATTTATGATCAGCTTCTTCAGAATTCGAGCGCAATCTGGCTGGGGTAAAACTCTATTACTTACGGCTGCGGGTGTCGCCTTTATGTGCCTAATGGCGGGCGCACTGAATCGAGACTTCCCACCAGGTCTTTTGCAAGGAGCGGTTGATCTACCATGGCCACTAAACTAACCCAAACAGCGATCCCCTATCTGTTCATGCGAGGTGGTACCTCGCGTGGACCCTATTTCAAGCGCTCCGACCTACCGGAAGATCGTGAAACCTTGGCGAAGGTCCTCATAGCAGCAACAGGTTCGGGACACTCGATCAATATTGACGGTATCGGTGGCGGTAATGCCGTCACTACCAAGGTCGCTATGTTGTCCGTGTCAGACGACGAGTGGGCAGACATTGACTACTTCTTTGCCCAGGTCAGTGTTGAAGAGCAGTTGGTGGACTTCAAACCCACCTGCGGAAATATGCTGTCAGCCGTTGGCCCGGCAGCAATCGAGATGGGTCTTGTGGAAGCGGTAGAGCCGATAACGGAGATCAAAATCCGCGCAGTGAATACGGGCGCTCGCGTTAAGGCGCGTGTTCGCACAGCGGATGGCGCCGTTGTTTACTGCGGCGACACTGCAATAGATGGTGTCCCAGGAACAGCCGCGCCCATCGAACTGACGTTTTTAGACGTGGCGGGAGGTGCTACAGGAGCATTTTTGCCAACCGGAAACACCCGTGACCTGATTGATGGCGTTGAGGTCACTTGCATGGATGTAGCCATGCCTTGTGCTATCGCCCGCGCTGAAGATCTTGGCATTACTGGGTATGAGACCGTTGAAGAGTTGGATAAGAACACCGAGTTCTTTGCTCGTTTTGAAGCCATTCGTATCAAAGCGGGTGAGCTGATGGGCCTAGGCGACGTCAGAGAGTCTGTGGTTCCAAAGTTTGCTGTTTTGGCACCGGCGAATCGAGGCGGAACGATTGCGACCCGGTATTTTATGCCGTGGAAGACACATCCGACTATGGCTGTGACCGGCGGACAGTGTATTGCAGCCTGTGTGCTGACGCCCGGGAGTGTAGCTGATGGTATGCTGACACGTCCGTCAGAAAGCCCGAGTAATGTCACTCTTGAGCATCCAAGCGGAAGCATGGACGTTCTTGTAGAGTTTAATACTAACGGCGGTTTTGAGTTTGAAGCCGCGGGTCTTGTCCGCACAGCACGTAAACTCGCTGACGGCAATATCTTCGTTCCCGCAGCCATCTGGGAACCTTAGTACACTCAACGCCAGCACTTTGAAAGAGAGTGCTGGCCCTAGGCTCTATTCGTCCGATGAAGTTTTGGGAGTTTTCCGATGAAAGTACATATCCTTGATGACTGGTTCGATACACTAAAAACCCTACCCTGTTTTGCCAAGCTTGATGGGCATGAAGTGACAGTTTGGACTGACCACGTAGAAGAAGTTGGTCAATTAGCGCCGCGCTTAAAGGATGCAGATGCTGTAGTGCTATTTCGTGAGCGCACCGCTGTCACACGTGAACTGCTGGAGCAACTGCCAAACCTGAAGTTGATCAGCCAGCGTGGGGTCTTTCCGCATGTCGATGTACAAGCCTGTACAGATAACAATGTGTTGCTCTGCTCCAAACTACCCAAAGGCGGTGCGGCAAATTACGCAGCCTCGGAGCTGACCTGGGGACTTATTCTTGCTGCCATGCGTCAGATCCCCCAGCAGATGCAGTCTCTGAAAGCGGGAGAGTGGCAGATGGGCGTCGGTAAGAGTCTGCGGGGAAGAACACTAGGCCTCTATGGGTATGGGCGAATCGGTCAAGCTGTTGCAGACGTCGGCAAAGCCTTTGGCATGAAGGTCCAGTGGTGGGGCTCCGATGAGGGTCGCGCGCGCGCGAAAGCAGCTGGTGAGGTCGTTCCCGAGAGTCGCGAGGCGTTTTTTGCCAGCAGTGATGTTGTCTCTCTTCATCTGCGCCTGGTGCCTGAAACCCGCGGTATTATCACTTCGAGTGACTTCAAAGCGATGCGCTCGGATGCAGTGCTAGTGAATACCTCTCGAGCGGGGCTAATCGAATCTGGCGCGCTGCTTAATGCTTTGAACGCGAATGAGATCGAGATGGCCGCAGTCGATGTATTCGATACCGAACCACTTACCGATGCAAGTGACGAGCTCCTTAGCCACCCGCGCCTAATTGGCACACCCCATATCGGTTTTGTCACCCAAGACGAGTTTAACAAGCAGTTTGGTGATGCGTTCGATCAGATTAACGCATTCGCCACCTCAGAGCCGATAAACATGATTAACCCTGAGGTCTGGAAACAGTAGAAGGTGGTCAGCCACTTCTTATCAACGCAGCGGACTCGACTTACGACGCTCGCTTTTGCGCTGCTCGGAGTAGCGGCGTTTAAGCTATTAGAGTTACCGCTGCCTTTCTTGTTTGGTCCGCTCTTCGCTTGCCTAATCGCTGCTCTCGCAGGTGCTCAACTTCGTGGCTTCGGTGTGATCTCTAAGGTGGGGAGGGTGATCCTTGGAGTGGCAATCGGTTCATCGTTAACGCCTGCAGTCGTTCATGTGCTACCGAGCATTGCCTTATCAGTCGCCTTTATACCTCTGTATGTAATTCTCATAGGCCTTATTGGCGTTCCGCTGTTTGAACGCGTCGGTAAACTCGATCGTCAAACCGCCTATTACGCAGCCATGCCTGGTGGCCTCCAGGATATGGTCGTCTTCGGTATAGAGGCAGGGGCTGATCCAAAGGCTCTGTCTTTGATACATGCAACACGCGTGCTCATTGTTGTAGTTGTTGCTCCCGTGCTGGTTAGCCAACTTTTTGGCGCATCTTTGGATCGTCCAATCGGCGCACCTGCAGCTAGTATTCCGGATAGTGAGCTTATATTGCTGGCGCTTGCAGGACTCATTGGATGGCAATTAGCCGAGAGGCTAAAGCTTTTTGGTGCCACGATTCTGGGGCCTATGCTGGCAACCGCAATGCTCTCACTGTCTGGGACGATCGACAGTCGTCCACCGTCGGAAGCTCTTATATTTGCCCAGTTCTTTATCGGTTTGGGTATCGGGGTGCACTACACCGGTGTAAAACTTAGGGAGGTTGCCGGCCTGCTTGCGCTCGCGACTCTCTTTGTGTTGATACTTGCAGCGCTTGCAGCTTTATTCACAATTGCTATCGCGTCGATCGACTTGCGGCACTCTCAACTGGATATTTTTCTGGCCTATGCCCCAGGCGGGCAGGCGGAGATGACCCTGTTGGCGATCATCAGTGGGGCTGATCTAGGGTTCATCATTGTGCATCATCTGACGCGCATGATTTTAGTGATCCTAGGAGCCCCATTTGTAGCTCGCTTTTTCCTCAAAAAGACGAGAGTTTAACCGACACTCTTCAATTCGATGAGGGTTGTCTCTTGGACGCCAACCACGGCTTTGTTGTTCTGTTGCTCAATTGCAAATGCGACCAGAGCGATCAGGCGGTAGAAACCATGGATGAACTTTCCGTATGGCATAGACAAAAACAACGCCATTACGAAGCCTAAGTGCAGACACAGGGCTGGGCCTACGTAGCTGGTCTTGCTTATCAGCATCAGGCCCAAACCTGTTGCGCTGGTTGCGAACAGAAGCACAAGAAAACTTACATCCATTCCGCCGTTAGAGCGGCCTTTTATTGCTGGATCTGCCTGACGCTTAAGAAGCAGCAGTCCGATAGGGCCAACTAGCAACCCTAAACCTCCAACTATTCCTAAAAGCTTAGGTAGCGAGATGTATCCGTAGGGCGCAGGCAGCTCTAGTCCGTAATGCATCACAGTGGCGACTGAGGTGGCGGCGAAGCAGAGCATAAAGCCCCAAAAGGTTGCCTGATGAAACCAACGGCGCAGCATTGATGGTTTCTCAGATGGGTAAGAGCACCCCTGACCATTGCCCCCGTCGAGATATTTAAGGCTCAGCGCGGCTTTCACCCCTGTTCTTACGCTCGACCAGTCTAGACTGAACGGGCTTGGTAGACTCATCGCGCGCCAAAATTTACGGATTGATAGGCTTAGAGCCAAGATGACAAAGAGTCCGACAGATCCAAACAGTGTTACCAAGACATTGTGTGAAATTACGCCATAGAACTGATTTGGGTGTGCCGAAAAGAAATCGGCACCCGTCAGTAGGGCACCTCCGGCGAGAAACAGCCCCAGCATCAGTGCGGTTACGATAGAGACCCACAGCCCGTTTCGCGCGAATAGGCGCCCCAGTGGAGCAGGCCAAGCATACGCAGCATAATTCTCTTGGCGCAACTCAGCGAATACTGCGGCTACGTTTAGATTGAATTCATGCGGGGGCGCATACTGACAGTTGTGGTAGCACGATCCACAGTTGTGGCAGAGGTTTGCTAGGTAGTCTAAGTTTTCGGTGTTGAATTCTAAGCGAAGCTCCATCGCCTGAAACACAGCGCAATGACCTTCGCAGTAACGACAAGCGTTACAAATTGTCATGACTCGGGCCGCTTCATCCACATTACTTGTTGAGCGCATATTTTGCAGCCTCCCTTCCAGCTATCTGTCCAAATACATTTCCAATAGTCATACCGATGCCGGCAAGGTAACCCTCGCCCAATACATTACCCGCCATGATCTCGCCTGCAGCAAAGACGTTCTCACTCGGTGTTTCGTCCTGCATTAACATCTTTGCACTCTGGTCTACCCCCACTCCTAGATAGGTGAAGGTGATACCTGGCTTGAGGCTGTAGGCACTGTAAGGCGGAGTATTGATCGGTCTCGCCCAGTTAGTCTTGTTCACTTCGAGCCCAGAGGTCGCTAGTCCATCGAGTTCTGTGTGGTCGAATTTACCCGGCTGAACAGCGGCATTAAAGCTATCGACTGTGTGCTTTAAGGTTTGCTGATCTAGTCCAATTTTACGGGCGAGTTCCTCAATCGTGTCAGCGGTTTCTGCAGGGAAAACAGGCGGCATAAACGCGCCTTTGGATTTAGCGTCGATAATAACGTGTCCAACTTGATCAGGCTGTTTCGCAACTAACCGTCCCCAGATTGCATAGCGCTTGGGCCAGAAATCCTCACCCTCGTCGTAGAATCGTTTAGCCTCCTTGTTGACCACTATTCCTAGAGATACACAGTCAACACGGGTACAAATTCCGCCATCAAATTTCGGTGCTCTGCCGTCTATCGCTACAGCGTGACACTGATCAGGTTCGCCAATCTGCTTGGCTCCCTTATCCAGCAGCAACTTCAACAACTCACCGCGGTTGTAGGGCGTGCCTCGAATAATAAAATTGTCCGCGACCGGCCCCCAAGCTTCGCGCAGCCATTCGATATTAGCTTCAAATCCGCCTGCGGCTGCAACGAAGGCTCTACCTGCAATGTATTCATCGCCGATGAAGACTCCTTCGAATCTACCTGCGTCAAACTTGATATCCGTCACCTTAGCTTCGTAGCTTATGCTGATACCTAAATTCTCTGCGAATCGGTACAGCGCGTTTACCAGTTGCTTACCGCCACCCATGAAGAAAGCGTTGGTGCGACCCAGATGAAGTGTGCCTCCCAAAGGGGGTTGAAATTGCACGCCTCGCTGCTCCAGCCAATCAACACAACCGGCTGATTCGCGTAACATCATGCGGGCCATCGGCTCGTTGGTCTTTCCCTTGGTTACCCGCAGAAGATCATCCCAATACTCCTCCTCGTCATACACTCCGCTCAATACGGACAACGGGCCCTTGTGCATGGGGCGCAGATTTCTGGTGTGACGCGTGTTACCGCCTCGGTAAGCTCTAGGTGCACCCTCTAAGAGACAGACCGACGCTCCCGCCTCAGCGGCAACGATGGCAGCGATTAGGCCTGCCTGGCCGCCACCGGCGACAATTACGTCGAACTCTTTTGCTGATATATTCATCTGCATCCTCATGTATACAACTGTATGCAATTATTTCAGCATCCTGCTAATATGTCAAAAACAGTGGGGAAGTTGAGGGGGGTTAAATGAAAACTGAGCCGAGAGATGAGCGCTCCCGAGTCGAAATTGCATATGACAGACTTCTAACCGCTATACAGGAGGGCGAGCTCAAGCCTGGTACTCGAATTCGGGAGGTCGATCTCGCTGAACAGTTTGGAATCAGTCGAACCCCAATCCGCGACGCTATCTTGAAGCTCGAGTCGGAGGGGCTGCTAATTCACGAAGCGCGCAAGGGCGCCGTTATAAAGAGCCTCTCACACAGGGAGATCATTGAGCTCTACGCAATGCGCGAAGTGTTGGAAGGCACCGCAGCACGTTATGCCGCTCAGCACGCATCCGTAGCTGAGCTAGATGAGCTGCATGCACTCAATATCCTAATGAATGAATGCAGAGACGAACCGGTTCGCGCTGTTAGTCTGAATCGGCAGTTTCATAACTTACTCTACAACTGCGCCAATAACCGTTATCTACTCGGCGCACTGCGAGGCCTCTCAAATGCCATGGCACTGCTCGGAAAAACAACACTTGCTGATCCGGCTCGAACAGCGGAAGCATTTGAAGAGCATAACCGTATAGTCAACGCAATAATTGAAAGAGATGGCGATAGCGCCGAGCTTGCAGCGAGAGTCCATATCCAAAAAGCAAAGGCACAGCGGCTCAAGTTGCTCCGAGAGAGCGTTTAAGGGGAAGCAATGACACAACTTCTACTCCTACCGGGAGATGGTATTGGCCCTGAAATTGTCGAAGCGACACATCAGGTTCTAAAGGCCGTGGCTGAACTGCATGACCTCGAGCTTACTTATCGTTGGGGTTCAATCGGATTCGAATCACTGGCAGAGTACGGCACCACAATCACCGGTGAGACTATCGAGGCTGCCAGAAAAGCGGACGGCATAGTGCTCGGTCCTGTATCTCATAACGAGTATCCATCAATAAACGAAGGTGGTCTGAACCCTTCTGCAGTTTTGAGAAAATCCTTGGGCCTCTACGCTAACGTGCGTCCTGCAGTTAACCTGACGGGGATAACTGGACCCACTGGAAAGCCGATGGACCTCGTCATATTCCGGGAGAACACTGAAGGCTTTTATGCAGATCGCAATATGCACAGCGGTCCAGCCGAGCATCTGGTCACGGAGAACGTTTCTATCGCACTGCGACGTGTAACTCGCCAGGCCTCAATGCGAATTGCTCAGGCCGCTTTTAAGCAGGCAGAGCAACGGCGTAGCCGTGTAACTGCGGTTCATAAAGCCAATGTGCTGCGTACAACCTGTGGCCTCTTCTTAGAGTGCTGTCGTGAAGTGGCGAGTCAATACCCTGGCGTTGTGTATGAAGAGCAGTTAGTGGACTCGATGGCTGCTCTACTGGTGCGTCAGCCTGAGGTCTATGATGTGGTCGTGACCACAAATATGTTCGGCGACATTCTCTCCGACCTAGCGAGCGAACTAGCCGGTAGCTTAGGGATAGCCCCTTCATTAAATTCGAGTGAGACGCACGCTATGGCGCAGGCGCAGCACGGTTCAGCCCCCGACCTTGCTGGTATGAACCAAGCGAATCCAATCTCACTTATCAGCTCAACCGGTATGCTACTCGCTTGGCTAACTGTGCGTAGCGGCAATATGAAGTTCCTTGCCGCGGCAAACAGTATCGATCGCGCAATCTCCAAAACCTTAGCTCGCCCTGAGGATCGTACAGCAGATCTCGGTGGGGCCGCCTCCACCAGCAGGTTTACTCAATTACTGATATCTAATTTGGAGTAACAAGCACAGCTTTATCGCTTGGCCGTTACAGGTAGTAGTTACTAGAGGGCTCATCAAGAGTTTAAGCTGTGTTGAGCCGGCTAAAAACTGCTTTGGCGCTCATTCGAGTCGTTCAACAGCCTTGAAATCGCCCGTTTGGATAGGCTGGTTTGGGCGAATGGATGTCTCAATGGCTAGCAGAAGTGGTGGTCTGCGATAATCGCAAGCAAGCTCTGGATGCCCTCCGCGCAAGTCAGTTCGATATCGTTCTGACCGATTTGACAATACTAGCGATGAGCGGTGATGAGTTGATTCGCCAAACTCTCGCGGATGGATTTACCGGTCAGGTTATTGCATTGACCGCCGCCATTGCATGAATAATAAAAGAGTGTTGCGACCCGATTTAGAAAATTGCCCCCTGCAGTATGGCTGCAGGGGGCAAGATTCGATCTATCTCGGTGTTAAGCTGCAGACTGAGATATCACGCTTTTTGCTTCTGTACGTGCAGATATTATGTGATAAACAAGATATACACATGCCAATGAGATACCTACTATCCAGTAAGTACTTCCCGTAGGTGTAACCATCGCAGCAAAGCCGCACAACATCATTAATGCCCGCTCGAATTTGCTCATAGACCGAGCGGCAAATCCTGTAACCCCGATCGCCCAAACAATCGTTGAGAAGATCAACCCAATTCCAGCGATTGTGATTGCAGTCCAACTACCGACAAATAACAGTGCATCATCAGTAAGAAACGCAAAAGGTATCAAGAAGGCCACAGCACAAATTTTAAAGGCTGCCCAGCTTGTTTTCATCGAATCGGTACCAGCAACTCCAGCAGCAGCAAAGGAGGCTAGGGAAACTGGCGGTGTAACCATTGAAAGCACGCAGAAGTACATTACAAAAAAGTGAGCCTGTAATTCATCAATACCAAGATTTTTAAGCGCGGGCACGTATAGAACCGCGCCAATAATGTAGGCAGCGACTGTAGGCAGGCCCATCCCCATGATGATACAGCCAATGACCACCAGCAGAAGTGAGAAGGCGTAAGAGCCACCGCCAAACGAGATTAAGCCAGATGCAAATTTAAGGGCTAGATTGGACTGAATAGCGACTGAGATGACGATTCCGATTGCCATTATTGGCGCCGCAATTTTTGCCGCTTGTATGCCGGATTCCCAGATCATTTGCGGTAGTTGTTTGATGTCGTAGTGGGTCTCTTTGCTGAAAAAAGGGACGACTAGGCATGAAACAGTCGCCCACATTACTGCAATTTGGGCAGAGAACCCTGCAACTAATCCAAATACCAGAACTAGAGGTGGAAGTAGCATGTTGATGCGCGGAAGGATTTTTCCCACATCCTTGAAATCTTTGTCTGTCAGCGTTCCAGCGCCAGTTTTTCGCGCATACAAATCTGCGAAGACGAAGATTGCAAAATAGAAAGCAAGTGCTGGGAAAATACCCGCTAATGCGATTTCAGAGTAGGGCACGGCAAGCAATTCTGCCATTACAAACGCTGCGATACCCATGATAGGTGGCATCAG
>JABXHP010000343.1 GCA_013373575.1 Oceanospirillaceae bacterium
CTCAGCTCAGCTCAGCTCAGCTCAGCTCTCTTCGGTCTGTGAGTATTCGGCTTTGGTAAGCAGAAGCTGCTTAATTTCTTGGCGTAGCTTCGCGACGTTATCGATGAAGTCCGGCTCACGGTCTGTGTGGCGCCTGCCTGAAGGAGCTCGTTTCTCCGCTCTTTGCCCGGAGTTTTCGTGAAGTCGGCGGTCAATATGGGATTGGCGTCGCTCGGGTCGGACATAGAGGGCAGCGTTTGCTTCGACATACCACTCGAGTGCCAGCGCCTTGTTGGCGAAGCTTGGCCCTAACGCCTGGCCCTCAGCATCATAGAACTGCAAAATGACGCGAAGAGTGTCACTTTCAAGCTCTTTTACCAGTGTCAGTTTAGGCGGATCTAATTGTGCCATGCGTGCATCCTAACAATATATCAGCACCCTAAGTGTCGTTTTGGATACAAGTTACCTCTGCTAGCGACTCGCTGTCAAACATTAAATTCAATGATCCTGTATTAATAATATTCAAGTATATTGGGCATTCTGTTGCTGAACAAAGTCATAAATGGTGTATTCTCCAAATGATGATTCGAAGTCATATGTGACGCATATAGCCTATATATCCAGAAAGATGCGACAAAAGCGCGTCATGAAAAGAACCTAAACAAGGGAGTGTTGGTATGCCAGACAAAGTTGTTCAGCTTGATAACGGTTGGTCGCTCAAAGCGGTTGATCAGCTGCAGCAACAGCGTAATGAAGCGATGGATTTGATGGACCAGGCTCTTGAGTTGATGAGCCAAGCGATCAAGAAGGCGCCGTCGCTAAGTTTTGAATCTGTACTTACCAATAATTATTGGTACACAACAGGTCAGTTTGAGCATCTCAAGGAATCGCTCGCTGCTGCTCTAGACCAACGCTGTCTCGAAGTCCTCAGCGAGATGCACCCAAATGAGCAGCAGCTCGCAGCCTATAAAAAAAGGCGTGCCTCAAAGTATCAGCCGCAAGTTCTAGAGTCTCCATTGAAGGTTGAAGCGCGTCAGCGCGACTTGGTGCTAGCACTGCGCTATTTCGACGAGCTCACAGCTGGGAGCGGTGCTTTTACGGTAGGCCGTTATTTACGAGTGCGCAACTGTATCGAGCATGGGGGTTGGGCTGACTACTCAAGTGCGCCCAAGCAACTGACTCAGCTCTGGGAAGCTCTAATGGTATTCGACCGCTTAAGCTGGATCGATGGTAAGCCGAGTAGGGGGGCAGCACGCTTTATGGAGCCTGCGGGACTTATTTCAGAGGGGCTGCGACATAATCAGTTGGTGTACGATTTTCTGGTGTTCAAAGTTAGAGTGGTGGGACAAGACATCTTGATCGACTTCAATGATCGTCAGGATCTTCTAGCTAGAATAAATACCGAAATCAGTGACTACTTTGAAGCCTCAGCGGCCTGAAGCAAGCCTGAGCGGAGTGTTTCGCTCCGTTCAGGCTCAGATACTTAGAAGAGCTCAATATCACCCTCATCCATATCGACTTGCGCGACGGTTCTCTGGCTGTTGCGCGCTTGCAGTGCCTCTAGCATCTCTGAGAGTCGAACTTTTAACATCTGCAACTTCTCCTCATCGATCTCATCTTTCTCATTTGCCAGCTGCTCCATCGCGAACGCCATCTCATTGAGGGCGTCTACGTTGTGCTTTAATGAACCTAGGGCTTGAGAGGCTATATCTTCGAACTGTAGCGAGCGAATCGCTTCGTCGACTGAGGCACCCAACTCACCCCCAAGCCCTGAGACTGCATGGATCTTATCGGCAAGGAAATCATTGAGCGCATTCATCCCTTCAAACATCTTCTCTACATCCGCTCGGGTATCCATCGCTTGAGCGATATCTGTGCTGGCGATCTTCTCTACGGTTTTACTTAATCCGTCGATGGTTGCGCGGGTGGCACCGATCTCGTCACGGATACGCTCGTTAAGCTCAGATGAGTTGACCGAGAGGGCGCGCACCTCATTGGCGACAACAGCGAAGCCGCGGCCCGCATCACCTGCTCGAGCCGCTTCAATTGCAGCGTTGAGTGCCAAAAGGTTCGTCTGACTTGCTAGGCCCTCTACCTCTTCGAGCAGCTTGAAGATGCCGTCCATTTTGCCGAGCATTTTCTCGATGTGATTAACGATCGTTTCCGAATTGGCTGAGACTGCCTCCATCACGCTAGAGAAGCGGCCAACCGAGGTTTGAACCTCTGCTATAAATGACTGCATGCTCGTGCCACTGCCTTCACCCTCTTGCGCCTGAGCGATGATATCCGCGGTATGTTTGCTCTGCTCATTTGAGATGCGGTGCATCGTTCTAAAGCTGCCATCCATGAGCTTAACTGCATCAGCAATCAGTTCACGTACACGTTCAGCTTCTTGATGCACGATTGTTGCTTCAGAATTGAGGTTTTGTGAAACCTGATGAAACGCTTCGCGTAAGCCTGGTGTACCGCGAGAGTCGAGCTCAGCAGTCTCAGCTGAGACCGCCTTGCCATTGACGCGTGCAGCAGCACCCTTTTCGTCATCGGCTGACGACTCTTGATCATATGCAGATTGGCTCTTGGATTTGCTACTGCCGCCTGGGCGCAGCGGATAAGCGGCGGTAACCGCAAGACCTGCTAATCCTAGCCAGAGTATGATTTGTGAACTGCTCATTACAGCTTCTATTGCAATTAACACAACCAGTAACAGTTGCAACCAGGGTAGCTTCAAGTTCTTCATACTTTGCTCTCCTGCTTCTCGGTAAAGCGGCGCACTAGGCGCTCGCCAATTTTATTGAGTGGTGTCTGCTCGCAGGCGGCGCCGTAGCGCACTGCAGCACCAGGCATTCCCCATACCAGACTGGTTTTTTCATCCTGGCAAATGGTGTAAGCGCCGGCGTCGCGAAGTCTTTTCATCGCCATAGAGCCATCCTCTCCCATGCCCGTCAGCATAATTGCCGTGCAAGCTTCGGGTGCGATAGAAAGAAGTGAATCGAAGAGGGCCTCCACAGAGGGGCGATGCCGGTTGATAGGTTCATCATGGCCAAGTTTGCAGCGTAGCAGGCCGCCATTTTTTTCGACTCGCAGATGAGCTTCACCTGGTGCTAGGTAGGCGTGACCCGGTTCTAGCACTTGCATGTGTTGTGCCTCTACCACACGTACTTTGGTAATGGAGTTTAGACGCTCTGCAAGGCGTGCGCTGAATGAGCCCGGTATGTGCTGTGCTATGACGATTGGCGGGAGCCCCAAGGGAAGTTGCTGAACCACCTCACGAAGCGCCTCGGTACCCCCGGTAGAGGAACCTATAGCGATTACCGCATGCTTGCGCAGTTGGCCGATATTGGCTTTCGGGGCATGCACCTGAGGTTTGGCAGAGCTTTTGACCCGACTTAGATGTTTTACCTTGTGGTATGAGGCCGCTGCATTTTTAACCTTACCGATCAGTTCATTCTGAAACGCGTCCAGTTTGCTCTCATCATCCTGTGCCGTTGGTTTTGGCATGTAGTCGACGGCGCCAATTTCTAGCGCTTGGAGTGTTGTCTCAGCACCCTCACTGGTGAGCGATGAGAGCATAATGACTGGCAGGGGGTTTAACCTCATCAGGTTACGCAGGAAGGTGATCCCGTCCATTCTGGGCATCTCCACATCAAGCGTGAGCACTGTGGGGTTGGTCGCTTTAATTTTGTCGCGAGCCTCGTAGGGGTCTGCCGCTTCGCCAACCACCTCAACTTCGGGGTCCGTCATAAGCATCTCACGTAGTACCGCACGGACTACTGTGGAGTCATCAACGATTAATACGCGGGCTTTACTCATCGCAGTGTATCCTTAGCTCTGCCAAATAACTCAACGTCGGCGCTATTAAGCACCGCTTGCTCCAGTTTTTCCGCTTGATGTGCCTCCACTTCAACCTGTTCTCTGCTCAGGTGGCGGATTAGCCGCTTAACTTTCATGCTGCCACTCTGTGGATCAAACACAACTCGTCGGGGGTTATCGCCCCCGAGATCCTCAGCTTGCAGATTAAGCTGCTCATGCTGGGCGTAGAGTCTAATAAAGGTCGCATTGGCCTGACCGACTCTGTTTGACAGGCCTGAAACCACATCCGCTGCACCACAAACCTTCATGATCAGAGAGTCGCGAGCGGCACCTTTGCGTAGCAGTGAGTTTATTAAAACCTCCATAGCATGGACTCCGTAACGGAAGGAGTCCGAACCTTTATCGCTAGCGCCCGCGTGGGGTAGTAGAAAGTGATTAATCCCTCCCATACGCTTATCCGGGGCATACACGCAGGCCGCCACACAGGAGCCGAGCACGGTCGTCAGCAAAATAGGTTCGTCACTTACAGCGTAGTCACCCTGTGCGAGGTTAACCAACCACTTATTCCAGTTACCATCCCAATAGCGTTCGAGCTTGCCTGAGCCTACCAGCATAGGTGCCTCACTTAACCTTCTGGTAGATAGTTTTGCCGACCAGTCGGAACCTGTCGGTGAGCTTATTGATTGATTCCGAGTGACCAATAAAAAGATAGGCATCTGGCCGCAGGAGTTCAGCCATCCTGCTGAGTAGTCGTGCCTGCGTCTGCTGGTCAAAGTAGATCATTACGTTGCGGCAGAAGATAAAATCTAGAGGTCCATCAATGGGCCAATCTGCCATCAGGTTGACCTGTTGGAAATCGATATGGCGACGCAACTCCGGTTTTATCTTAACTTTACCCGCCTGCGAGCCGCTGCCTTTTAAAAACCATCGATGCAGTTGGCGATCGGGCACAGCATTTAGCCGCTCGCGCATGTAAATTCCCGAGGACCCATGCGCGAGGACATCTGAGTCGATATCCGTGGCGTGTATGCGCCAATCCATAGAGGGCATATTGGCAAAGGACTCCGCCAGTGTCATCGCGAGTGAGTAGGTCTCTTCGCCGAGCGAGCAGCCGGCAGACCAGCAGCGTGTGGTTCTGCGTCCCGACTGACGAATCTGCGGCACTATGGTATCGCGGACGTAATCGAAGTGGTGCGCCTCGCGGAAAAATGCCGTCAGGTTGGTGGTGAGCGCATTGATAAACTGGTTGAATTCCGCGGGATGTGAATCCAAGTAACTCAAATAGGCTTCAAAGCCATCCAGCTTAAGATCGCGCACACGACGCACTAGGCGGTTGTACGCCATACTCTCTTTGTGGTCTGAGAGTACGATTCCACAGTGTTCGTATAGCTTGTCCCTGACCCAGACAAACTGCTTACGGGTGAAGTCGAATTCACGTTTCTCGGAGGACATGGGTCGCTCCTGTGCTGGGGTCTCTAGTGAGACCCCAGGGCTGGTTTTTGGGCGGTTTGAGGTTGAACTGCTCAGAATTCGTCCCACTCATCACTGCTGCCGTCGGGTTCTACCAGCTTAGGTGGTTTGGTAGAGGATGCTGCTGGGGCAGGGGCTTTGGGCTTGGCTGCCACAGGCGCTTTTACCGGGGCCGGAGCGGTCTGAGCGGCGAGGGCGCGGAGACGATCTCGCTTCTCAACGCCAGCAGATCCGGCTGCGCCCACATCTCCAGAGACTGTGAAACGATTCACCAGTTCTTGCAGTTGGGCTGCCTGCTCTTCCATGGATGCGGAGGCGGCTGCGACCTCATCTACTAGAGCTGCGTTCTGTTGTGTGCCCTCATCCATCTGAGTCACAGCAGTGTTTACCTGCTCGATACCGATCGCCTGTTCACGACTAGCCCCAGCGATTTCAGAGATGATGCTAGAGACATTGTTAATGGCATCCATGATGGCCTTGAGGGCATCGCCGGACTCATTCACCAGTTTGCTACCATCATCGACCTTAGCGACGCTGTCGTTAATCAGCTCTTTGATCTCTTTAGCTGCGCTGGCACTGCGTTGTGCTAGGCTGCGGACCTCAGAGGCGACCACGGCAAAGCCACGGCCCTGTTCACCTGCTCTTGCCGCCTCAACGGCTGCGTTCAGTGCCAACAAGTTGGTCTGGAAGGCGATCTCATCAATTACGCTGATAATCTCTGCGATTTTGCTTGAACTACTACTGATATCATCCATTGAGGCGACAACACGATTTGATATCTCACCACCGCGCTCTGCCAGTTCTCGCGCATCGGCAGCGAGTTTGCGTGCCTCTTCGGAGTTGTCAGCGTTTTGGCGCACGGTTGAGGTCATCTCTTCCATACTCGCTGCAGTCTCCTCTAGGCTCGCTGCCTGTGCTTCAGTACGCTGACTTAGAGTGGTGTTACCGCTGGAGATTTCAGACGAGGCTGTGGCAATGCTTGAACCTGCACCGCGAATCTCGCCAACCATGTTGTTCAGGTTTGTAATGGAGCGATCAAGTGAGTCGTTCAGTTTGGCAAAGTCGCCGTGGAAATCACCACTCATCTTCTCGGTCAGATCGCCTTCAGCCAAGGAGTTAAGTACGCGCTGTACTTCACGCAATGGTACCACCACAGCGTCGAGCATCTGGTTTACACCAGTCGCGATGTTCTTCATAAAGCCAGAGTAGATGCTGGTATCCAGACGCTGGTCGAGTTCACCCATTGAGGCTTTCTGTATCAGCTCCTCAACCTGGCGTTCTGCTGTCAGTTGATCGGTCACGTCGTTCCACTCAACCACGGTCCCTAGGCGTGCACCATTTTGATCATTCACTGGGTTAGCGATCAGATCAAAGCTGCGGATACCAACCTTAATCTGCCCACGGAAGGTCGTTTTAAGACTCTCTAACATACGGCGTTGATGTTCTGGGTTTTTGTGGAATATGTCGATGTTAGAGCCGATGATGCGTTCTGCATCAAAGTTCGGTAGTTGCGCGCGAATATCGTCCTGAGCTTTGCGCATCATGCCCAAAACGGCTTCGTTACAGTAGATGATGTTGCCGTCGGCATCACCCATCATGACGTTAGAGCTAACATTATCGAGCGCCTGTTTGATGCGTTGAGAGGCGCGGTTCTGCTCTTTGGCATCGTTAACCTCAAAGCCGAGTTTAATCGCAAGCATCTTGATGGAGCGGAATACTTCACCCATTTCCCCGGAGCGATCTACATCGATTGGCTCTAAATAATGTCCTTCCGAAATCTCTCGCATGTAAGTTTGAGCCTGTTTAACCGGTTCCATCACCTCGGTTTTAAGTAGGCGGTAGACAAAAGCGCTCAGCATCACGAAACCGACTAATGGTCCAACCTCTAACGCCATGCCGCCCAGCCCTGCTGCCAGGACTAGGCCGATAATCACGACAGCCGAGAGGAGTGACACCGCAACAGACTGCCAGAACTTCTTCATGAGTATGTTGGAGACAACGTCAGAGGCGGGCGGTAGCTTGGCCTCTTTCTTCTTCAGTTGAGCATAGAGTTTAGTGCTTGCATCTATCTCATCTTGCGACGGGCGGGTTCGCACAGACATGTACTCGACTATCTCACCGTTACTAAACACTGGAGTAACGTTCGCTTTTACCCAGTAATAGTCACCATTTTTACAGCGATTCTTTACTAGCTTGTTCCAGGGTCGACCCAGTTTGAGGGTGTCCCATAGATCCTTAAACGCCTCCACTGGCATATCGGGGTGGCGCACAATATTATGGTTCTGCCCAACAAGTTCCGCCTCGGTGAAACCTGAGACCTCAACGAAATCCGGGTTGGTGTAGGTGATGATCCCTTTGAGGTTGGTTTTGGTTACCAGCTCCTGGTCTTTGCGGAGCTTCACCTCATGGTCTGTACAGGGTTCGTTAATTTTCATTTTAACTTCCTCCGCTAGTGAGTTTCAGTGCCATCTTCCGTGTGGAAGTCGACAGCGAGCTCATCTGAATTCATTAGTTCGTCAATATCGAGCAGAACAATCATCCGTTCATTCTGCGCTACCAGTCCTGTAATGAAGTGGGCATTGATTGCTGAGCCTACTTTCGGTGCAGGTTGTATCTTTTCAATGTCGAGCGTGTAGGTCTCGGCGACCGCATCAACGATGATCCCCATCACCCTTTCGGTCTTCCCGCTGTCCACCTTAACCACAATCACTACAGTGGTTGGACCGTACTCAACCTCTTTTAGGCCAAACTTGCAGCGTAGATCGACAACAGGAATGATGGCCCCACGCAGGTTTAGAACCCCGCGCAGGTAAGAGGGCATATCGGGCACCCGCGTGACTGGGGTCCAGCCTCGTAGCTCCTGCACGCGCAAAATGTCTACGCCATACTCCTCTTCATCTAACAGAAAGCTGAGGTATTGGCGTTGCCCTGAGCTTGCAAGCCCGTGATTGCTGGTGTTGCTCTCGACTGGTTGTGCTTCGGAGTTCATAGCAGCCTCCATTTTAGTGAGTCGATAGGGACGAGAAGATCTCGTCCGCTAAAATTTGTTGGTTGTGGGAACGCTTGTCGATGCCGGCGATATCAAGGATCAGTGCAACGCTACCGTCCCCAAGAATCGTGGCGCCAGATAGCCCTTCAACTCGCTTGAAGTTGACCTCCAAACTTTTGATTACCACTTGTTGTTGGCCAAGGAGTTCGTCCACTTTGAGCGCTAATTTTGAGCCACTGTGCTCGACGATAGCGACAAGGTTAGAGCCAACACCTTCGACAGGCGGCAAGTTAAACAGCGTCTTGAGGTCAATCAGAGCAATGTACTCGTCGCGGTAGTGCAGCAGTCGTCTCTCACCACCAATTGCACTCATGGTTTTGTCAGATGCCTGAATGGTCTCAACGATTGAGACGAGCGGAATGATATAGGTGTCTCCACCTAGGCGAACAAGCTGACCATCCATAATGGCAAGTGTAAGAGGCAGGGAGACAGTGATAGTGGCCCCGACACCGGCTCTAGATTTGACGGCAACATTACCACCTAGCGATTCAATATTGCGTCTCACTACATCCATTCCTACGCCACGCCCGGATAGGTCACTGACCTGATCTGCGGTTGAGAAGCCTGGCTGAAAAATCAGGTCATGAACTTCATCATCGGATAGGTTTTGCTCCTCTGTAATAAGACCGCTCGAAAGTGCTTTGGAACGAATCTTTTCCGTGTTGAGGCCGCGTCCGTCATCGATAATCTCGATAATGACGTTGCCTCCCTGATGGTAGGCTTTGAGGAGCAGTGTGCCTGTCTCGCTTTTGCCCTGGGCCCGACGCTCATCTGGAGCCTCTAAGCCGTGATCGAGTGAGTTGCGTACTAGGTGCACCATTGGGTCACCTAGCTTCTCCATAACGGTCTTATCAACTTCGGTCTGCTCGCCACTCAGTTTAAGCTCGACCTTCTTGCCCAGTTTGGAGCTGACGTCGTGAACCAGGCGAGGGAAGCGGTTGAATACGAAGCTGATCGGCAACATTCGGACCCGCATCACGTCCTGTTGCAGGTCTCGCGTATTACGCTCCAGCTGGCCTAGCCCCTCTTGCAGGCGCTCAGCAAGCGCTCCAACGCGTTCATCATCTGCGAGTTCTGCGCCCACCTGGCCTAGCATTGCCTGTGTAATAACAAGTTCACCCACTCGGTTGATAAGTGCATCAATTTTGTTGGTCTCTACGCGAATGGAGCTGGTCTCGGTGTTTGTACTCTTTGCTTTGGGGGCGCTTGCCGCTGAGGGCGCTTTCAGGGCCGTTTCTGAGGGGCCTGATGCGGATTGTGCGGCAGCTGTAGCAACGGTCGGTGTTGGCGCTTGTGCGTCTCGCGCTGGCTGCGCAGTCGGCTCGCTGCTTTGGGTTTTAAATTCGAGTTCTGCACTCGCTTCAACCCACTCAAACAGCTCTTTGACTTCCGCATCCGGTGTCTCAGTACGCAACTTCAATTGCCAGCTGAGGAATAGCTTTTCCGGTTCTAGCTCTGAAAACTTGGGCAGTTTAGAGGCATCCACAGTGGTAGTGAGTTCACCAAGCTGACCCAGCGCATCGAAAATAAAGTAGGGGTCGTTGCCGGTATGCAGTAGCTCGGGATCGGGTTTAAAGGAGATAGCCATCTCGCGGGTACCCGCTGAGACAGACTCTTGAAGCGGTTTAATGCTCAGATCGCAATCATCGACAACCCACTCAAAGATCTCTTCGATCTCCTCCAAGCTGTGGCTAGAGCGCAGGTGCAGGGCCCAAGAGAGGTAGCACTCTTCGGGATTTAAGTTAGTTAGCGGTGGTACTTGCGACGTAAGTAACTTTGTCTCAATAACCCCGAGCTCGCTGAGCGCAGAGAACATCGCCTCAGGACGATGCCCTTGCGCGAGCATATTGGCATTGGGTATGAATTGTATCTCCCAAACCTTCTCTTGCGTTTCAGTCGCTGAGCTTGCGGCTGTGTCCGTTGTAGCGGCACTGTTTTGACCCATAACCGCCTTCAACCGGTTGTGAACATCTTCAATAACACTAGGGTCAGCTGCGTCTCCTCCCTGTGATGCTGCTAGCAGCGC